>JBEBCV010000397.1:0-7753 GCA_041157505.1 Chloroflexota bacterium
TATCCAACGTGGTCCCAGATTATGCCGAGGTCGAAGTGGATGTCCGCATCTTGCAGCCTGGAGAATGGGAACGGATCGAAGGGCTAATGAAAAATCTCAAACCGGTTTTAGATGGCACATCTGTTGAAGTGACCGGTTCTCTCAACCGCGGTCCCATGCCTTTTGATGATCTTATGCAGTCTACATTTGGAAAAGCAAAGACCATTGCCGCGGAGATCGGGGTCGATCTCAAAGCCGGCGGGACGGGCGGTGTATCGGACGCCAACCTCGTTGCGCCGTTGGGCATTCCTGTGTTGGATGGGCTTGGAGCGATCGGCGAAGGCTATCACTCAGAGCGCGAATATATATTTGCAGGCAGCCTTGCTCAGCGCGTAAAGTTGATCTCTACCTTACTAAAAAAGTGGTGATGAATTTTGTTCACCGTGAAGCCTCGAGCATTCGTGAGAAGTGGAGAAAATGTGGAGATGAGGAGCAAACCCCAAAAAGGCAACATAATTCATGTGCTCCTTATTCTTTCCTCTTTTTTCATTTCTTGCGCTCCATCACGAACAGCCCAACAATCTCAAGTCGTCACAGCGTATGCCACTTCCTCTGCCCAGCCGTGGATGAGTGATCTTTTTGCTTGCGCAGATGAACTTGCAATTGGAGTGCTTGTCAGTGCGGAGGAGCCAGATATTTATCTGCGCATTGGCGAGCCGGATACTGTATTTTCTCCAGCGTTTCAGATCGATGAAGAAGAATTACTGATCGTCACGCATCGAGAAAGCTTGGTGCAGAATCTTTCGCTGGAAGAGGCTCAGGCGTTGTTTTCAGGTGTGGGTGAGTTGTCAGCTTCGGTGTGGGTGTATCCGTCAGAGTTGGACGTGCAAGCGGTGTTTGACCAGTTCGTGATGCAGGGACGAGCCGTTAACTCTTCGGCGCGGGTGGCAGTGAATCCTCAACAAATGTCTGATGTGCTGAATTCCGAGCCGGATGCGGTTGGCATCCTGCCGCGGCATTGGAAGGCTGGGGATGCCCGCGATGTGTATTCGGTGGGTATGTTCCCCGTGATCGCGTTGACGAGAGAAGAACCTCAGGGGGCGGTTGCCAGTTTGATTTCCTGCTTACAAAAATAATTCTCATCTAAATTTTAGTTTTCGCTTGACACTGATATGGGGAATGGTATTATCGAAACAGGTTTGTAGCGCAAACTGGTTTGTTTGGAGTAACATGGAACAAAATTTTACCGAGATACAGCAACGTGTGCGCCATTATTGGTTTAAGGATGGCGTAGGCGAGATCGCCGTGGGCGGATTGTTCTTAGCGCTCTCACTTTACTTTGCCGGACATTATTTTGCCGGAACTCGTTTTTTGCCTTCCATCTCTAATGCCCCTTTGTATATTGATATGGGGTTGGGAGTTGTGCTGCTTCTGGGCATTGTCCTAACGCGCAAGTTTATTGCCATCTTCAAGACGCATATAACGTATCCCCGTACGGGATATGTTGAGTACTACATCGAGTCGAAGAACTCTTTGGCGGCGCGAATTTCCATTTTTATTGCAGGGACGTTGTTCGTTCTGCTACTGATCGCTATTGGCAGATGGGTGGGTTCGTTCAAATGGATCCCCGCATTTTTGGGCATATTCTTTGGTTTGTTGTTGCTCTTCTTGCGCACAAAAACATCTGGCTTGAAGCGCTTCATCTACCATGCATCAACATCCATCTTGTTAGGGCTTGTGCTTACAATCAATAGCATGCCGATCCCTGGGTTGAGTGTTTATTATGCGATCTTCGGCCTATGGTTGATGACTTGGGGTGGTTGGATATTGGCAAAGTATTTGCGTGAAAATCCATTGCCCAATGGAGAAGACGATGAATGATGATCTGCGCTCTCTAACCGACCTGGACCGCATCATTCACGAACCCGCGCGTTTGTTGCTGATGACCATTCTTTCCAGTGTGGTGAGCGCGGACTTCCTCTTCTTGCAGCGCCAAACCGGGTTAACCAAGGGCAATCTTTCGGCGCATCTTTCGCGGTTGGAAGAGGCTGGGTATGTGAAGATCGAGAAGACCTTTAAAGGGAAACTTCCGCTCACGGTTTGTAAACTGACAAGTTCCGGGCAAAAGGCTCTGGCGAAGTACCGTCAACAAGTACAGAGTTTTATTGAGAAGACCAAGTAGAATTTTTGAAAACCTATTGCAATTAAGAATGACAAAATCGAATTGACAACAGCGGTAAAATGAAATTGAGATATGAATAAACCATTGATCGAACTTAAGAACGTTACAAAGACCTATTCCACCGCGGCAGGAGACTTTCCTGCCTTGCGAAATGTGAACTTAGACGTCCAAATAGGCGAGTTTTTAGGGGTTGTTGGCAAATCTGGTGCTGGAAAATCCACTCTCTTGAACATGATCAACGGGGTTGATGGGTTGACCAGTGGCGAAGTCATCGTCAATTCTGGCGGTGAGCGGATATCTGTCCACACCCTCAGTGAAGATGAAAAAGCCGCCTGGCGCGGCAAGACAATGGGTGTGGTCTATCAGTCTTTTCAATTGCTGCCCATGCTGACCCTCGTTGAGAACATCACATTGTCCATGGATCTTGCTGAGAATTTCAAGCCTCGCGAGTCGCGTGAACGGGCAATGGAACTTCTCCGTTTGGTCGAAATCGAAGAGCATGCCGATAAATTGCCCGCTTTTATTTCGGGTGGTCAGCAGCAGCGGGTTGCCATTGCTCGTGCTCTTGCGAATGACCCGGACATTCTCGTTGCCGATGAACCCACAGGCAGCCTTGACTCGCTCACTGCCGATCACATCTTTGATGTTTTTTCGCGTCTTGCTAACGAACGGGGCAAGACCATTATCATGGTGACTCATGACGTTAGCTTGAAGAGCCGCTTCACACGTTGTTTGACCCTCGTCGATGGGGAATTACAGGATGAAGTGCCAGCTGATGCCAAACCAAAGAGGAGCCGCAAACAATGACACAGACCAAGAAGAAACGCACATCGGCTCGTTCTCAGCCGAAAGCTGCTCCACAAAAAGTGCATGATGCCGCGCCGGAAGCGATTATCGAAATGCGCGGGGTCGTCAAGAAATTTTCGAATGCCGCGGGTGAGTTTACCGTCCTTAAAGGTGTGGACTTACAAATCAACAAAGGTGAATTTGTTTCCATCGTTGGTAAATCAGGCAGCGGAAAATCGACACTGTTAAACATGATCACAGGCATTGACCATCCCACATATGGACAGGTCATTGTCAATCACAATGATATCTACACCGGCGTGAGCGAAAGCGCCCGTTCCAAGTGGCGCGGAAAGAATTTGGGCATTGTCTTCCAATTCTTCCAATTGCTGCCAATGTTGACCCTGCTTGAAAATGTCATGCTCCCGATGGACTATGTTGATCTGTATGATTTTGATGAACGTCCAAAACGTGCAATGGAATTACTGACATTGGTGGGGTTGGAAAAATTTGCCAATAAGCTTCCGGTGTTGGTCTCGACCGGTCAACAACAGTTGGCTGCGATCGCGCGCGCCATGGCATGCGACCCTCCACTCCTGATTGCAGATGAACCAACCGGTAATCTCGATACTCGTTCTGCAGATACCATCATTCAACTATTTGAGCATTTTGTAGAACAAGGCAAAACCGTTGTCATGGTTACCCATGACCCGTCCCTTACCTCGCGCACACACCGCAATATCATCCTTTCTGATGGTGAATTGATCGATGAGACCATTTCAAGGTCGCTGCCGCAGTTGCGTCATCGCCATATGCTTGAATTTACCAAACTGGCAGAGCGTCGAATGTATCAACCCCGCGAGACCATCATTTCACGCGATGATCCGATCAAGCACTTTTTCATGATCCGTAACGGAAATGTTGAAGTCGTTTTGCAAAAACAGCGCAGCAAAGAGACCATCCTTTCCAGGTTGGGTGCGAACGAGTTTTTCGGCGATATTGAATTGCTGCGTGGTGGCAAGTCCATAGCGAATGTACGCGCTGGGAGCGAGCCGGTTGAGGTATTGATGATTCCTCGCGATGACTTTTCGCGAGTTATGGACGAGTCACCAATTACGGTTGAAGCGGTCACCAAGATCGTTCAGAAGAAATTGGACGAACATCGTATGGCAGATCCAAGGAAAAGAAGTAGAGAATAAATCGGTAAGTAAGTTCAATCATCCGAATTCTGGACCGTCATCTCAAAATGAACTCCGACCCACGCAGACTTCCGCAAGTGCTTTATATCGCAACCAGCGACGAATCCCGTTCACTGGTGCGGCGTTTGCTTGCCGATAATTTTGTGGTGTTAGAGGCGGTAAATCCGCTCGACGGACTGGGATTGGCTGAAGAGACGCATCCCAACCTGATCCTATTGGATAACAACGTTTCGCAAATGACAAGCAGCGAAGCGGCAACACGCCTGAAGAAGATGTTGTCCGGTACGCCGATCGTCATCGTTTCAGGAGATACTTCGAACAAGGCGCGGGCAAGAGCGCTTGCCGCGGGAGCTGTGGGGTTTATTCCCAAGCCAATAGGCGGTGATTTCGAGAAATTGGTTCTGGAATATTTGCATGGCAAAGTTGACGTGCTTGAAAATGCAGAAGAATACTTACGGGAATATCAACTTGAACTGGCTGAAAAGATCGAAGATCAGACCCGTCAACTGACGAATACGGTTGAGCGCAATAAGTACCTGCTTTCTCAAAATCAAAAAATGTTTGCCATGCTCGAACGCAGACATAAATTATTGGAAACTGCATCACGGGTTGGTCAGATGGTCACCTCTATTCTGGACCTGAATGAACTTCTGCGGCATACGGTCAATATCGTGTGCAGTGAATTTCATTTTTACTACTCAGGAATATTTCTTATCTCAAATGACCGAGAGTGGGCAGTTCTGCGTGCTGGGTATGCCTTGGCTGGGCGCAAGATGCTCGAAGCGAATTACAAATTGCCCATCGATGATAAATCCATGGTTGGGCGTTCAATACTGACGCAACAGGCACAGATCGCATTAGATGTGGCGGGCGAAGAGTCACGCTTCAAGAATCCATATTTGCCAGAGACGCGATCTGAAATGGCGTTGCCCTTGATTGTAAATTCCATCTCCGTTGGCGCAATGACAGTGCAAAGCAACGAACTGAATGCATTCAACGAAGAAGACATCACGTCTCTGCAGGCGATGGCAGATCAGGTAGCAATTGCGATCAACAATGCCAAGTTGATGAAAGACCTTGAAACTGCCAACGCAGAATTATTGCGAACGAAGACCTATGAAGCGATCGCTACTGCCACAGGTGAAGCCATTCACTGGGTGGGGAACAAAGCCGCTCCGATTCCGGGAAGTGTGAACCGCGTGCGTGAAGATGTTCAATATCTGCTCGCGTTGGTGGCGCAGTTAAAAGAGTCAGAGTTGGAAAATGTTTCTTTAGCAGCAGCCATTCAAACGGTCCGGGAAGAGGCGGACGCGGCTGGCTTGGACTTGAACAAGATCCTTGATGAGATGTCTGCCATGAAGCCGAATCGATTGCAAACATTGGTCAGCGTAGAATCTTTGTTGGAAGACTTGGATATTGCCGAGAACAGCGCCAAGACCATCCTCGATATCAAAGAAGGATTGATCGGACCTGCACGCCAACGCAATGATGCGCCTGTTTCTTTGAGCGAGATGATTTCGAACACGGTTGAGAATATGGGTTTGCCGCATGGAACCGTGGAAATGAATTGGGCAGAAGATATGCCTTTGGCGCATGTTGATGCGCGGCAGATGGAACAGGTTTTTAATAATTTGATCAAGAATGCCTGGGAAGCATTGTCTATCTCGAACACGCCTTCCCCGAAGATCCGTGTTGATGGGCGGCGGGATGCAGATATGGATTTTGTTCTGGTGTCTGTAAAAGATAACGGACCTGGCATTCCTAAAGATATTCAAGAAAAGATCTGGGTATCGTTCTTCACAACAAAGGGCGGGAAGGGTGGCACAGGCTTGGGTCTTTCAGCGGTGATGCAAATTGTGAACCAACATGGTGGAAGGATCTGGTTGGAAAGTGAGTTAGGACATGGCTCGACCTTTTATGTGCGCTTGCCTGCTGAAAAGCTATACATGCCGAATGAGAATACGATACGCTAATTGCGTTTAATAACCTTGGAGGAATGATGACGACAGTTCTTTTAGTGGACGATGAGAAGTTGATCCAACGCAGTTTGGAAAAAACGCTTTTGCGGGCGGGCTTTGAAGTACTCACCGCGCCGGATTGTAAGACTGGCAGCGATGTCTTTGTTCAGAATGCGAACGCTGTAGATATTGCTGTACTCGATTTGAATATGCCTGGCTTTGACGGTATGCCCAAGAACGATGCGGGTCTCGACCTGTTGGCAGACCTCAAACAGAAAAAATCAAATTTGCCTGTGGTGATATTGACCGCGTACGACGAAGTTAACAAAGCCAAAGACGCTGTCTCAAAGGGGGCGAGTGCCTTTTTTGTGAAGGGTCGAGAGCAAGGGTTGGTTGAGTTGATCCAGAAGATATTGAGTGGTAATTAATCATTTTTAACAGAGGATTTATGACAAATACCGTTGAACGACATGCAAAATTATTAAAAGCTTCTGCGCGTGCTGCCAAGAACATTACCACCATTCTTGACCCATATGAACTTTTTCAGCGAACAGTAGATATCATCTGTGATGAATTCGGCTTTTACTACGCGGGCGTCTTTCTGGTGGATGAAACCAAGCAGTATGCTGTCCTAAAGGCAGGGCGCGGTGAAGCAGGGAAAGCCATGCTCCGCGAAGGTCACAAATTGGCAATTGGTGGCAACTCGATGATCGGTGCAAGCATAGCCAACAAAAAGGGACGTATCGCGCTTGATGTTGGTGAAGAAGCGGTCTTTTTTGAGAACCCGCATCTGCCCAAGACCCGTTCCGAGATGGCACTTCCTCTTATCGTTGGTGAGGATGTGATCGGTGCTCTCACGGTGCAGTCCACTGAAGAAGCGGCATTCCATGAAGAAGACATCGATGCCTTGCAGACCATGGCAGACCAACTCGCTGTTGCGATCCAAAACTCAAAACTGCATCGTCAGGAAGAGCGCCGTTCACGCTTGCTCAAAGCTGCCAATAGAGTTGGTAAGGAAGTCGCTTCCATTTTGGATCTCGACCAACTCCTGCCGCAAACTGTAAATATCATTTGCGAGTCCTATGGTTTGTATTATGCGGGTGTGTTCCTGCTCGATGAAAAAGGTGAATTTGCTGTTCTGCGCGCGGGCTATGGCAAGGCTGGCAAAGCCATGCAGGCAGAAGGTCACAAACTGCGCGTCGGTACAGGCTCGATGATCGGCGCTTGCGTGGCGATGGGTGAAGCACGTATTGCGCTTGATGTTGGTGAAGAACGTGTCCACTTTAAGAATCCGCATTTGCCGCATACTCGTTCCGAGATGGCGCTTCCACTAATTTATGGCGGCAAAACGCTTGGTGCCGTTACCATTCAATCTTCTGAAGAACGCGCTTTCAGTGACGACGACATCACCACTTTGTTGACCATGGCGGAACACCTTGCTGTTGCGATCAACAATGCGCGACTCATTGAAGAACTCAAGGAAGCGCACAACGAGATCCTGCGAAATAAGGTCTTTGAAGCGCTTACTACCGCCTCAACCGAAGCCATTCACTGGATCGGCAATAAGACACTTCCCATTTCGCTGACGGTTGCCCGTCTGCGTGAAGAGATCGCCGATGGCAAAGTGGACTTGGAATCTCTTAAAGAAG
>JBEBCV010000398.1:0-10477 GCA_041157505.1 Chloroflexota bacterium
TTCTATTTTCTCACAGGGGGTACTTTCTTTTCGTGTCTTGCTTTACGGGTTCAGTTCATTTTTCTGGAGACCTTTTTTATTACGAGTTACTAAGGCAATATTTACGGAAGGACCGTTATGCGGTTCATCGGACCGGGAGCTACAGGCGAGAATACTGCGAAGTAGGCTTCCAAAGCATCCGTATCCACAGCGCCACCGAGGCGATCCGTTCCGAGCGTGAAAGTCGAGAATCCATCGCCGCCATCCGCCAGGAAGCTATTCATGGTCACACGATAGCTGCCAGCCGGGTCAAGCGTCACACCATTTAGTTTGATGGACGTGGGGTCCACCTTGTTACAGGCTGGCGCAGAACTGCTCCAGCTGTAGGTGAAACCGTTGGAAACCTGCAAAATGCGGTTGCTGGTTTGCCCACAGCCAACGAACTGCTGTTCGAGCAAGGTGTCAATCTGCGCGCCGGTCATGGTGACCGTTACGAGGTTGTTACCAAATGGTTGGACGGTGAATGACTCACCATAGGTGACGTTGCCATCGCCTTCACCGGCAGGGCTGCCAGCATAATTCAGGTCGGCACGAATACCACCTGGGTTCATGAACGCAATTACCGCGCCGCCATTTGCGGGATCAGTAGTAGCGTACAACTGGGCATCGGCGATCACATCACCCAGCGCAGATTCGCCTGCCGCATTGGTTGTGCGGGTGATATTTCCAGTAATAGAGCCGATCACACGATTGGCAATTGGGGCAACCAGAGCATTGTATTTGTTGACCAAAGCGGTCAGGAACGAATCCTTCACGACATCACGGGTCACAATACGGTTATCGGCAGCCATGGTGGTTACTTCGCCGGTTTCGCGGTCGATGGTCAGATCGATCTTGGTGACGAGACGACCGAACGAGAAGGCGCTGGTAACCAGTTTGCCGTCGATGGTGCAGTTGTATGGCTGGTGAGTGTGACCGCTGATAACCACATCCACTTCATCGTCAAAACGGTTGACGATATCAACGATCGGACCAGAGATACCCACACAACCGTTGTACGGGGCAGGAGAGGACTGCACACCACCTTCATGGATCAACACCACAATGGTCTCAATGCCTTTTGCTTTCAGTTCAGGGATCAGAGCGTTGACGGTATCTGCTTCGTCAAGGAAGTTAAGATCAGCAATGCCTGAGGGGGTCACAATGCTGGGAGTACCTTCAAGTGTCATACCGATGAACGCGATCTTGGCACCGGCAAAAGAACGCATCTTATAAGCAGGGAAGATGGTCTTGCCATTATCCTTACGGGTCACATTGGCAGCCAGGAACTGGAACTCTGCTCCAGCGAAATCATCGCCATCCAAACAACCATCTACAGGGTGGCATCCGCCTTCTTGCAAGCGGACTAATTCAGACCAACCCTCATCAAATTCATGATTGCCTACTGCGTTGAAGTCCAAGCCGATCAGGTTGAACGCCTCAATAGTGGGTTCATCATGGAACAAGGCAGAGATCAGTGGGCTTGCGCCAACCATGTCACCAGCCGAAACCACCACTGTATTGGGGTTCAAAGCACGCAGGTTATTGATGTGAGTGGCGAGATATTCCACACCACCTGCATCAATGGTTCCCACACGTCCTGAAGAACCCGAGGGTGGCAACAAATTACCATGAAAATCGTTCAAAGCCAGAATTTGCACATTTACAGTTCCAGAAGGTTTTGCCTGCGCTGCAGACATCGAAGCCGAAGCAGCCACGGCCAGTAATGCAACGATCAAAAACAAGCGGAAAAACTTATTCATAATCAATATCTCCTAAGGGTCGGTTAAATGACAGAACATTCGTACAACTTATAAACGCTCTTGATTTTTGATTGTTCAAACCTCCTTGATTTGTCTACTGGACGACACCTAACAAATATGCAAGGTTAATTATAACTAACTTTATCAAATTTAATTATTGGGATCTTAAGAGGACTTTTCGCCTCCCTCGTACCTGAAGCCTGTTTCCCCCTCATCGGCTTTTTTTCAGGGAGGGTTCTATCTACTTATTTTTGGCTGTAAAGAAAATGACGCGTTGCTGTTGAAAGGAAGACCCAATGGCTGTGACTCCAAAGCCATCACACGTCCATTGGCGAAGAATGCAAAATCGAAGGTCGTTGCATCTCCCGCCTTTTTGCCCGGGACAGGCATCAGCCTTGCGGTGAGCGGTTTGTTCAATCGAAGCGACAAGGCACACAGGTCCACGAGAAGAGGCGTGAGCTCGTCCGCAGTCACATCGCCAGCAAGCGGAACAGTATCCAACCCTGTTCCACAAACGGCTGAATAGAGCAATGCATCTTTCACAGTGAGCACACCTTCTGCGGCACGCTTTGCCAAAATGGAATCTTCGAGAATGGGCTGCATGAAACCATTGAACCCAATATGTGGAAAGTCCGCGTGTTCGATGGCATCGGTCAGGATCGCTGCTGCCGCAAGCGAACCATGCAAACCGATCTTTGGCACACCCATATTTTCCACTGCCTTGCCAAGCGAATGTTCATCATCGGGGAAGGGCGCGAGAGAGAAGTCAATGCCTTTGAATTCGATCTGCAAATCTTTTGCAATTTTTGTAATTGTTTGACCATGTTCTGTAATTTCTGCAATTAATATCTGTCTTCCCTCGTCAATGGTCTGTCGTCCTTCAAACGCTTCCACCGCTAAATCGGCACATTCAACTGCAATGCCAAATGCAGGCTTATCTTCTGTATGATACGCGCCCGGGAAGAATGGCGCATTGGCGCCCACATTTGCCAGCGCCGTGAAATGCAAGTTGGCGAATCCATTTGGGTCCAGCGGCGCGGACTTGACGATGATCTCTGCACAAGCCTTGACCTGCGCCATGTGAATTGTCTGTGCATCCGCCATCACACCACTGAAGAAGATACCTTCGCTTGCTGCAATCGCATCAGGGATGACCTGATAACTGCGTGACAATTCTGGCAGTGCAGGTCCCAACGCTGCATAGACTACGTTATTCTGTTTCATGACCTGTGAGAATTGCGCCGCATAGTTCGGCAATTCATCAATATGTTTCTCGCCTAATAACTTTGCGAACGAAACCGTCGCCACGCGCATGGTCTGCACTTCATACCCCGCCGCTTCATATGCTGACTTAGCTCTAGATAAAAAATCTCCCGCTTCTCGCAGGACATTTTCTTTCAAAGGGTAACCGGGATTGCAAAAGTAAGTAATAGATCGTATTTTCATATTTTCCTTCACTATTTCCTATTCACTGCTCTTTGTCTCATTACCTCAAACATCAACACCGACCCTGCCACACCGGCATTCAAAGACTCAGTCTCGCCGGACATTGGAATACTGATCTTCCCATTCGCCAACTTCTGTGCGGATTCACTCGCGCCTTCTGCTTCATTGCCAACGATTAGAACGATGGGCTTGGACAAGTCCGTGTCCCAGCAAGATTGACCGTCCATGTCTGCTACGAAAACCTGTAAACCTGCAACAGATTTTCCGATCTCTTCCCAACTCATCGAATGGATGGGTAATCGGAAATGAGCCCCCATACCAGAGCGTACAACCTTCGGCGCAAAGGCATCCGTCGTTTCGGGTGGAATGAGAACGGCTTGCACACCCGAAGCCGCCGCAGATCGCAACAATGTGCCCAAATTTCCCGGGTCACGGATCTGGTCTGGGATGAGGATGAAGTTGGAAGATTGAGGAATTGGTAATTGGGTTGCTTCGAGCACGGCAAGAATGCCCTGCGGCGCTTCTGTCTCACTGATGGACTTCATCACACTGGCAGAGACTTCTTCTACGTCCACACCCTGCGACCTTAGCCTTTCTACCTGCAATCTGCCCCTTTCGCTCAATGTCTCATCATACAGAGCAATACGAAATCTCCAGTTACTAATTACTGCTTCTTCCACAAGCCGCACCCCTTCGGCAACAAAGGCTCCCGCCTCACGACGTTCTTTGGCACGTCCCAGCAAAGCACGAATAAGTTTTATCTTTGAATTTTGGTTGGATGTGATCATTGGGAATGATGAATTTATTAGAAGGTTGTCTTCCAGATCTGTTGAAAGACTTGGATGGTAGGTTGGTCGAATAAAACGATCCGAACTTGTTTCAAGCCAGAGTTCGTGTTCTGCTCAAAGTAGGTTTTAATTGCATTGAAAATGATTTCCGCCGCCCGGTCTTTTGGAAAACCGAAGATGCCAGTAGAAATCGCAGGCATCGATATCGACTCGCATTTCAATTCATCTGCCATTTGCAGAGAGCCGATAACCGCATCTGACAATTTTTTATCTTCGTCACCATCACCCCACACCGGACCCACAGCGTGGATCACATATTTCGCAGGCAGAGTCCCGCCGGAGGTCCAGGCAGGATGCGCATGTGAGACGGGTCCATGTTTGCGGATCCAGGCGTCGCTTTCTTCCTGAATTTTCGGTCCGCCCTTTTTCGAGATCGCCCAAGCCACACCGCCGCCGTGGGCGAGTTGTTCGTTCGCCGCGTTGACAATGGCATCCACTTCTTCAACGGTGATATCGCCTTGCACGATCTGCAGAAACAAACCCGCAGTGAATTTCTTCTCGACCAATACGGAATTCATGAATCAATTTTACCCCCGTTAAAAATAGTAGGGGCAGGTCTCAGACCTGCCCCTACGGGTTTTATTTCGTTTGCGCCACGACTGCGGCGAAGGCTTGCGGGTTTCGTACTGCGATATCGGCAAGCATCTTGCGGTTGATCTCGATATTTGCTTTTTTCAAAGCTGCCACCAAACGGCTGTAGGTGGTGCCATTGAGGCGGGCCGCGGCGTTGATACGGGCGATCCACAACTTGCGAAGATCGCGTTTGCGAACGCGGCGGTCACGAGTGGCATACCAGAGGCTCTTGAGCATGGCCTCGTTGGCGCGCTTGAACAATAAGTGCTTTGATCCGCGCTGCCCTTTCGTGATCTTCAAAACTTTCTTGTGACGTAAGTGCCCTTGCGGGCCTCCTTTAACGCGCATTGTTTAAGTACCTCCTGCAAACTCGCGGGCGTCGGTGGGTCTAACCACCAGTTGTGCACACCCGAAAGCCGCACATCAAAATTAGTACGACATCCGGAAGGTCTAGCCTTCCATGTTGGGCGCGAGGCGCTTGATGCGCTTCACGAACTTGCGGCCCTTCACCACAATGGTCTCACTTAAGAGCGCCTTGGTGCGGTCTGAAGTGCGGCGGCGCAAGTGGCTTTTACCACCTTTGGTGCGCACCAGCACACCAGCACCGGTCAGGCGAAAGCGTTTGGATGTCGCCTTGTGGGTCTTGAGTTTGAATTTCTTGCCAGGTTTAGCTTTGCGTGGCATCGCGAATTACTCCTTTCAGACAAAATAAACCGCGGACATTTCTGCCCGCGGACGATCAACATCTTTGGGTCTTGCTCTTCCCTCAGGCTACGCTTCGTTCTTCGCTTCAGCCTGTTCGGGTTTCTCTTTCTTTTTCGGTGCTGCAGCCTTGTTGGGAGCCATCACCACCAACATCGTACGTCCTTCCATTTGCGGCGGGACTTCGATAACGGCGACATCAGCCAAGTCGGCGGCGATCTCTTTCAGGTCTTCGAGCGCGATCTCTGGGTAATCCATTTCGCGTCCGCGGAACTTGACCGTCACACGTACCTTGTGTCCCTGAAGGAGCCATCGGCGGGCATCGTCCACCTTGAAGCCGCGGTGGGCTTCGTTGGTCTTCGGGCGCAAGCGGATCTCTTTGACCTCGATCTTGGTCTGCGATTTCCGCGCTTCGCGTTCCTTCTTCGCCTTTTCGTAGATGAACTTACCAAAGTCCATCACACGGCAGACGGGCGGGTTCGCACCAGGCGAGACCTCTACAAGGTCCAATTCCGCTTCGCGTGCGATCTTCAACGCTTCCTTGATGGGAACAACACCTACGTTGCCTCCATCTGGACCGATCAGGCGCACTTCCGCGACGCGGATGCCCTCATTTACTCGAAATTCGTTGGCGCTTATGTGCTTCTCCTCTTGCTGTTAGACAAAACAAATCCAGCTTTCGGCTGGTTTTTAGCGGGCGAATGATACCATGAAGGGAGGTGAGTCGTCAACGAAAACATGGTGTCGCTTCTATGAATAAGTCTCCGGCTGGCTGTTCGGTTTGGGCGGAAGAACCAGCAAAAATTAAGAAAAGAGCCGGGGTTTAATCCAGCTCTTTTGGTATTACACGTGCGGGTTAACTTTGGCTTCGATCTTGTCTTTCGGCGTGTAGCCGGTGATGCGTTCCTTGAGCTCACCGCCTTTAAAAAGCATGAGCGTGGGGATGCCCATAACGCCATATTGCATCATGATGCTGGGGTTCTGGTCTGCATCGAGTTTGACGACCTTGACCTTGCCGTCCCATTGACCAGCGAGCTGTTCCACAATGGGCGCGATCATCTTACATGGCTGACACCAGTCTGCCGTGAAATCTACCAGTACCGGGGTTTGCGAGCTAATGACTTCCTCTTGGAAGTCCTGTTCGGTTACGTATTTGACTGAACTCATGGTTGCCTCCGGTGATTTGGATGAGATGTTCTCTACTTTAATTACTTCCGTTGACGCCAATATCCTGCCGTGATAGAATGCAATCCGCTTTAAAAATGGGCGCGTAGCTCAATGGCAGAGCAGCGGCCTTTTAAGCCGTTTGTTGAGGGTTCGATCCCCTCCGCGCTCACAAAAAATCCTCCCGTCAGGGAGGATTTTTTGTTTTGCTTTTTCTGGTTTGTTTTTTACGTTACACTGATGGGGAGGAGATTGCCATGAGACTCGAAGTGATCACTCGTATTCCCAAAGAGCCAAAACACAAAACGCCTTTGCTTTTCATCCATGGTATGTGGCATGGAGCCTGGTGCTGGGACGAGTTCTTCCTGCCTTTCTTTGCGGATGCAGGTTGGACGGTTAGTGCGCTCAGCTTACGTGGACATGCCGGCAGCGAGGGGAAGATTCAAGGCAGCGGCATTATGGATTATGTCCATGATGTGGAGGAAGTGGTAAAAACGCTTCCGACTCCGCCGGTGTTGGTCGGTCACTCCATGGGCGGATTCATCGTCCAGAAGTTTCTCGAACGAAACTCTGCTCCAGCTGGTGTTCTGCTGGCTTCCAATCCGCCATATGGGCTTTGGCATGGGACGTGGTTGGTGTTCAAGAAAAGCCCGATCACCCTGTTTAAGGTGTTGACACGATTTCGCCTGAACCCACTGATCGAATCTCCCGAGGTTGCAAAATGGGCTTTCTTTTCTGATGACTTTCCTCAGGATCAATTTCTGAAATATTACGCAAAAATGAACGACGAATCATTTCGCATGTTCATTGAACTGCTGGGGCTAATACTTGCTGACCCGAAAAAGGTTAAGACCCCGTTGCTCATCCTTGGCGCGGAGAAGGATACGGTCATCCCGCCGGTGGATGTTCACAAAACCGCCCGGGCATATAACACCACTGCTGAGATCTTCCCGAACATGGCGCACGATATGATGCTAGAAAAGAATTGGAAGGATGTGGCAGGGAGGGTTATGGGATGGTTAAAGGAAAAGGGGATTGATTAATATGAAAAGAGAAACGAGTAGTCGGCAACCCTGACTACTCGTTTCTCTTTAACTTGTTACTGTACTACCCCCACCGCACGGCTTCGCACCGTTCACAATCAGGGCGTCCACATAGCAGGGAGTAGGCATCTTCATGGATCTTGTTGACCACTGCCCTCAGCAAGTCATTGATGGGAATGGCTTGAAGGACGATGCCATTCACTTCGGTTTGGCGTGCGAAAGGCTTGATGGTGAGTGAGATGGCATTGAAGCCTTCTGAGTCGCCGGGGAAGTTTGGGCATTCAACCACGCCGCTTTCCGTCCGCGCCCAGCGGATGAATTGCATGCGTCCTGCCATTTTTTCTCCGTAGTGGATGCTGAAGTTGATGCGTTGGTCCATGCCAACGAGCAGGATGACACCATCTTCTTCGGCAAGGGAAGCGATCGGCGCATAAATATTGGCGAGGGTTTGAGTATGAATGGCTGAGTCGGCGTTGACGCCTGCAAAAGAAAAGACGGGATGAATGGAGCGTTTCGCTTTGGCGTGCTTGCGGACGAGTTCAGGGAACGAACCAAAGGCTTCATCCGATGGCATGGTGGTTGTGAAAGTTTCTGCCAACGAGTTCACGTCTGCTTTGGAGTGGGCGGGGTGATAGTCTATTGGCAGCAGGGATTTTGGCGTGAAGGTTGGGGTGATGAATCCGCTGGTGGTTTCGATCAGGGATGTAAGCAATGAATCCGCGTCTACAAGCGGGGAGGCATGAACCAGCACAAGGCGTTTTTTCAGGCTCAGGTCAGTGAGAGCAGGTTTGAGATTAAGAGAGGATGCGGGCATATTCTGTAGGGACGACCCATTTAGGTCGTCATATTCTTTTGTGGACTCGTAGGGTCGCCCCTACTTTCCCTTCCAATTCGGTTTGCGTTTTTCGATGAAGGCTTGCATGCCTTCCTTTTGATCTTCGGTTGCGAATAGTGGATAGAAGTTGCGCTTCTCCACAGCAAGACCTTCGGTAAGCGTGGTTTCAAAGGCAGCGTTGACCGCATCTTTCGCCATGCGGACAGCCATTGGCGCGCGCGAGGCGATCTCTTCGGCAAAGGCAACCGCAGCATCGAGATAGCCTTCAACAGGCACGATACGATTGACCAAGCCGAACTGCTGAGCTTCTTGCGCGGTGAGGGTGCGATTGTTGATGACCATTTCCATGGCGAGATGTTTTCCAACGAGGCGCGCCAAACGTTGTGTGCCGCCCGCGCCGGGGATAATGCCAATGGTAATTTCAGGTTGACCGAATTTGGCGGACTCACTTGCCACGACCATATCGCATGCGAGGACGAATTCACATCCACCGCCCAATGCCCAGCCAGAGACCGCAGCAATCACCGGTTTGCGGATACCGCGAATGCGGTCCCAAACTTTCACTCGTTCTTCAACGACCATTTGCACATACGAGGCTTCAGCCATTTCTTTGATGTCGGCTCCGGCGGCAAAGGCTTTCTCGTTGCCGGTCACAATGATCGTGCCGACGTTCTGATCTTTATCGAAGGCTTCCATTGCGTCGAAGACTTCACCCAGCATGGTGAGATTAAATGCATTCATCGCCTGCGGACGGTTCAATTGCACAATGCCCACGTGCCCGCGCGTTTCGGTCAGGATGGTGGTGTAGGTCATGGTTTCCTCCAGAGAAATTCCAGCAAAGATAGGTCGATTATAAACTCAACATTTGAGGGCAAGGTGCATTGTATAATTCACACACCGGAGGAGCCTGTGATTTTCCCTGAATGGACGACGTTCAATATTGTTTTTTATGGTTTTTGTCTGATCTTGGTGCTTGGCATTGGACCTGTCGAATATTTTGGCATGTCGATGATGAACTACAGCAAGTTTCGCAAAGGGACGGGGTTGCCGGGGTGGGTGGGCATGGCATTCCTCTATTTTGTGCCGATCGTGGTATTGACCATCGCAGGGTGGTCTTACCTTCTCAATGCAACGTTCGTGCAATGGGCGGTGTATCTGGCGGTTGTGCTTCACTTTATGAAACGGGTGCTAGAGTCTCTTTTTTTACATCGTTATTCGGGACCCATTGATTGGTCCACTACGGTTTTGATCGCTTGTGTTTATTCGCTGGCTTCCGGCATGTTGGGTTTTGTGAATCGTGAGCCTTTGCCTGCGCCAGACCTTTGGTTTTCGGTTGGTGTATTTCTTTTTGTTGTTGGTGTGGCGGGTAATTTCTACCATCACAAATTATTGGCAGACTTGCGTAAGAATTCACTCGAATACTTCATCCCAAAAGGCGGGCTTTTCGAATATGTGGTCTGCCCCCATTATCTGTTCGAGATCCTGATCTGGTTGGGCATTGCATTGCTTTCCCGCCATTTAGTAGCATTTATCATCTTGTTCTTCATTGTTTTTTATCTTTCGGCGCGGGCCTTGCGCGTGTTGAAGTGGTATCACGAAAAGTTCAAAGACTTCCCAAAAGATCGAAAGGCAATATTGCCTTTTGTTTTGTAAATAACTTTAATAGGAGAAATAGAAATGGATATCCTGCTCGTTATTCACTCGCACACTCGCTGGCTCATCCTGCTTGTGGCAATTCTTGCCATCGTCAAATTTGCCATTGGTTGGCTGCGCGGTAGTGCCTTCAAAGGCATGGACCGTGGTCTTGCTGCAGGCTTTAGCGGATTGATGGATCTGCAAGCCACCATCGGTTTGATCTTCCTGATCTGGACCAGTGTGGTCGGTGTTCCTTTCACTCCAAATCGCATGGAACACGCCACCACCATGATCATTGCTGCGGTGCTTGGTCACTTGCCTGCCCGTTGGAAGAACTCCCCCGATGCCATCCGCTTCCGCAACACATTGTTCTGTATTGTAGGTGCGTTGGTTCTTGTCTTCATGGGTGTCGTCCGCTTGCGTGGCGGCTGGACCTGGCAGACTGATTAA
>JBEBCV010000399.1:0-8468 GCA_041157505.1 Chloroflexota bacterium
GAACGAGTTCTGGATTCAACTCTCCGCGAAGATGGATCCCGATGGTTCGCTTGGCATTCGTCAGTGGTTCGAGAGTCCGTATCGCCCTGGCGAGATCATCACTGTGGATGAATACTATCAATGGATCTTCGAGAACTCGGTGCCAGGTCTGCCTGAAGCCGCCGCAAAAGAAGGATTGACTCCGCTGGCATACATGCGCAAGTATGGCGTGTTCGAAGTGAAGAAGGAAAATTATTCTCCCTTTGACAAAACGCTTCAAACTACGCCTGAAATGGGTCTGACCACCGATGAGCATGATCGTGCCCGAGACTCTTCTGGCGCTGTCCTCGGCTTGATGGTGGATGGACAACCCAAGGCAGGCTTCGATACGCCCTCCAAGAAACTCGAATTCTTCAGCGATACGCTCTCCAATTGGGGCTGGGCTGAAAAAGAAAATGTCATCCCGTGGACAGTGAAGAGTCACGTCCACCCCGATACGATTGACCGCTCAAAAGGCGAGATGATCCTGCTTCCCAACTTCCGTTTGCCCACGCTGATTCACACGCGCTCGGCGAATGCGAAATGGCTGTATGAGATCTCGCACAAGAATCCCATTTGGATGAATCCCGAAGACGCGCAACGTCTAGGGCTGGACACAGGCGACCTCGCCAGAGTTGAAACAGAAATTGGTCACTTTGTGGATTCGGTCTGGGTTACCGAAGGCATCAAACCTGGCATCATCGCCATCAGCCATCACTTGGGGCGCTGGCGTTTGCAGGAAGATAAAGGCGTAAGCAAAGGTTCATCGAATCTCGTGGAACTGCACGACGATGGCAAAGGCGGATTCCTCATGCGCGTTGTCCACGGTGGCAAGGCATGGGAATCATCCGACCCCGATACCAGTCGTATTTGGTGGAGCAATGTTGGCGTGAATCAAAATCTCGCCCATGCGGTGCATCCTGATCCGATAAGTGGCGTCCACTGCTGGCTGCAAAAGGTATTTAAGGTCAGCAAAGCCGAAGCAGGCGAAAAAGCAGGTGACCTGTTTGTTGATACGAACAAGTCGATGGAAATTTATCGCAAATGGCTAGCGATGACTAGACCCGCAGATAAAGTCAGCCCCGATGGCAATCGCAGACCCATGTGGTTGAGCCGTCCGCTCAAGCCGACGAAGGAAGCGTATAAATTGCCGAAGTAAAAAGCATGACAGGTTTTACAAGATATTGTAGAAACCTGTCATGCTTGATGAAGTGTAACGAAAGCCTCACAACACAGAATCCGCTGCGGGCATAGACTCGTTACAGTGTAGAAAAAACTCATAGAAACAGAACCAACCTCTGATGAGCTTGAGGCGGATTTGCGTCAGGAAGAAGAAGTACATGGCAGTAAAAAAATCTACAAGAGCAAAATCCAAACCAAAACAGGAAGAGACCGTCGAAGAGCCTGTATGGACGTATCGCGGTTATCAACTGAAATCCAGTGAGTTTGTTACTGCGATGGTGCATTTCTTCCGCGCTGAAATTCAACGCGCGAACGTATGGCGCACGCGTTTGGATACAACCACGAATTGGGCAGTGGTGGTCACAGGCGCAACACTATCCATTGCGTTCAGTCAGTCGAATGTGCATCACTCAGTAGTGCTTTTGAACACACTGTTGGTGTTGTGGTTTTTGTTCATTGAGGCGCGGCGCTATCGCTACTATGAGTTGTGGAGTTATCGCGTTCGTTTGATGGAGACAGATTTTTATGCCGCAATGTTGGTGCCGCCATTCCATCCTTCACCCGAATGGGCAGAGAATCTTGCCGAAAATTTATTAACGCCGAGTTTCCCCATCTCCATGTGGGAGGCATTCGGCAGAAGGTTACGCAGAAATTATTACTGGATCTTTTTGATTCTATTGGCTTCATGGGTGGCAAAGATCTATCTTTTCCCCGAAGCACCAAAAGATCTGGCAGAATTTATGATGCGTTCATCTGTGGGTCCCGTCCCTGGTGAAATCATGATTGGGCTGGGGATTACGTTTTATATTTTTCTAGCCGTGTTCGCTATTGCCACCGTCAATATGACCAAGGCAACTGGCGAGATCCTCCCCCGTTTTGGTGACGAATCTGCACCTGCTGCACCGTCTGAACAGGGCAAGCCGAAAAATATACTCTCGTTGCTCATTCCGCGCCAGCGCCGCAGACAGTTACTGGCGCTGATCATCACAGACCAGGCAGATGCTGTCTCCAGTTGCATTCTCACGGACTTAAAACGTGGTGTGACCGCCATGCAAGGCAAAGGGATGTATACCGGTAAAGACCGTTCCATCCTGATGTGTGCGTTGACGATCACCGAAGTACATAATCTCAAATCTGCTGTTGCAAAAGAAGACCCAAAGGCTGTGGTCATTGTTTCACCTGCACAGGAAATTTTTGGCGCAGGGTTTGCTCCGCTGGAAGAAGAATGACCCTCGAAGAAATCTTACGTGAAAGCGCAGACAGGCACAAGCATTTATGTCCACGGCAGGTATTGGGCGCGCGGATGAGTTTGTTCGCGAGCGAATTGCTTCATTTGGATTTACCCAGAGAAGATAAGCGGCTGCTGGTGACATCTGAAACAGATGGCTGTGCCGTGGATGGGATCATCGCTGCCACAAACTGCCGCGCAGGCAGCCGTACGCTTCGCATTCTGGACTTTGGGAAGGTTGCTGCTACGTTTACAGATACCCACACTGAAACTTCCCTGCGCATTGTGCCATTGCGTGAAGCGCGCAGTCTTGCGTATGAATATGCTCCACAAGCCCGCAATCATTGGGAAGCCATGTTGAATGGTTATCAAGTTATGCCTTTTAAAAATTTGTTTGGCGTTCAATCTGTCCAGTTAAACCTGCCGCTGTTAGAGATCATTAGCCGCCCTGGCAAAAAAGCAGTTTGCGAATTATGTGGGGAAGAGATCATCAATGGGCGGGAAGTGATACGTAACGATGCTGTTTTCTGTCGTGCCTGTAGTGGAGAGACTTACTATCATTTTGCTAATGCCCCTTTAACCATAGAGTTGTTTGATCATAACAAAACATCATGACTGATACTTTCTTTTCTCTTTTGGAAAAACGTGTAAAGGATTCATCCTCCTTAATCTGTATTAGTCTTGGCCCAGATATTCGTAACCTCCCAAACCCTTCAGTCGCATTTGTCCTGGACTTTTTTCTGGGTCTTATCAGACAAACTGCCCCCTACGTGGCTGCATATAAACTTAGCCCAGCTTATTTTGAGATCTTTGGCTCTGACTATTGGGTTGAGCTCAAACAAGTTGTTGATGCAATCCATAACGAATCTGCGCAGCTCGGCTCGATTATTCCTACCATTCTTGACGTCAGACATAGCGATATCGGCACTGCAGCACAAGCCTACGCTAAATCTGCGTTTGAAAATTTGAATGTGCATTGCATCACCCTCAATCCATATCTTGGAAAAGACTCTGTTGAGCCTTTTACTCGAAATCCAGAGCGAGGTGTTTTTCTCCTCGCTAAAACATCCAACTCAGGATCTATGGATATACAAAATGCACTCGTTTTGCCTTCAGGGTCAGATAGTCCTATGCCTATTTATATGTATATCGCCCACCTTGCCCAGGAGTGGAATGTCAACAACAATATTGGCATTGTCGTTGACGCATCACACCCGAAGATGATGTCCATGATTCGTGCAAGTGTGCCAGATATGTGGTTTCTCACATCTGGTATTGACACACAGAGCGCAGAATTAGAACTTTCTCTGAAAGCAGGACTACGAACTGATGGTAATGGGATGTTGGTTGTATTGAATAGCTTTGTGGCGGATGGTGATATGCATGCTAAATTCGCTAAGGATTTGCGCGAAAAAATCTTAAAGTTTGCGACTATATAACCGCTGGCACGCTGGTGTGTTGGCAGTAAGGTGGTACGATACGAGAGAATATTAATATTGTCCAAATCGATATGCCTAATATGTTTTGGACAAGAATGTAAAACAATTCATCAATGTATTAACTAAATCTGAATCTAGCAAGCCCTATATATGGGGCCAGGGTGTGGTATGTATTAAATGTGGTTCAACGTGGGTCGGAATTTATACCCGTATGCATGATATATACCACTCTGGGCTGATTCGATTGCGGTTGTGATGCTGCAAATATTTGAAGGTAGTCAATTATAAACAGAAGGCTGATGCAATTGTCTAACAACTTATAAATCTGGAATACGATCCAACTCTCGCCAACTGATGAAAGATCCAGCACTAGATTGCATGGACTGCTCACCTCCATAAACCACATAGCCATGATCTTCAGGGATCGTTGCCAGCTGGCGCCAGTATTGGATGTGGTCAAAGTAACTGGTAGACATTGTTTTACCGGATTTGATCTCAACTGGAATGATTTTTTCGCCATTCACCAATAGACAATCAATCTCTTTACCATGATTGTCCTGCCAAAAATAGGGGAGGCGATTCTCGCCACGATGGAAGTTGCGCTTAATAAACTCATTAATAATCAAATTCTCAAAAAGCCCACCCTTTAAATAGTGAAGGTTTATCTGATTTTCTTCGCGGATACCAAGTAGGGAACAGGCAATGCCCGTGTCGTAAAAATATAACTTGGGCGATTTGACCAAGCGCTTGTTGAAGTTGCGATGATGGGGTTGCAGACGATATAAAATGTAGGAACTCTCCAAAATGGATAGCCAGGCTTTAGCAGTGTTTGGGCTGATGCCAGCGTCGCTTGCCAGGCTGGCATAGTTGAGCAGTTGTCCGATACGCCCGGCGCATAACTGTGTGAATTGAATAAAAGAATTGATATCCCCGATATTTTTCATCAAGCGCACATCTTTCTCAACATAGGTTTGGATGTACGCCGGATAAAAATCAATGGGATCGATGTCACGATCATAAATGCGCGGATATTGACCTTTGAAAATCAGGCTTTCGTATTGCCCTGCATCTGGCTTTAATTCTGCAAACGATAATGGCAACAAGTGTAAAACAGCAGTACGCCCAGCCAGCGTTTGACTGATTTTTTCCATCAATAGGAAGTTTGATGAACCGGTCAGAATGAATTGAATTTTACGGTTCTCATCCACCAGCTTTTGAATGTAGGAAAACAAATCTGGAGCATTTTGGATTTCATCCAAAATTGCACCGTTCGGATAATTGGCGAGGAATCCACGCGCATCGGTCAACGCAATCTGGCGGATGTCAGGCTCTTCCAAAGATACATAAGGCAAGGTGGGAAAGGTAGCCCGCACGAGGGTGGTCTTACCTGATTGGCGGGGACCTGTGAGGGTAATAACTTGGAATTTTTTTGCAAGAGTAAGTAGCTTGGTTGCCAAAGTTCTTTCGATCATAGGAACACTCCACTGAGCGGATAATGCTTATCGATGCTTCTATGATAACATTGATTGTACAAATATGCAATTGTATTACATATTTGTACATACACAGATCTTGGGTAAATAAATTTGAGCGTATAGAGTGGTAAGTGCTGGGGTATAGAATCAAAAACGGCGGAGAATTCTCTCCGCCGCCTACGTTGCCGCCTACGTTCGCAAACGAAACTTATACCCGTATACATGATTTGTATCCCGCCGAACAGATCCTATTGCGGTTGTGAACTTAAAGCGCCTCGATCTTATCCAAAAAGTTGCCAAACTCTTGTTGATTCACTTTCCCCCCGTCAAAATTGAGCGCGTTCGCCGTTCCTGCCGCCACGCCGTAACGTAGCGCCACTTCAGGCGGATTGCCCGCATCAAGCGCGAAAACCAGCCCGCCTAAAAAGGCATCTCCGCTGCCAACGCTACTGACCAATTTGATCTGCGGCGGACGAGCCATCCACGCACCGTTTTCGCTGAACAGTACTGCCCCATCTTTTCCTAGCGTGACCGCTGCCATTGCGACTCCACGCTTGAGCAATATTGAACCTGCATTAATCGCCTGTTCAGGTGTGGCTATTTGCACTTCAAGCGCTTCGCCCAACTCCGCGGCGTTTACCTTGATATTCACACCGCGAACACCCAGCGCAGTTTTCAATGCCGCGCCGCTCGTATCCACCCAAACAGATTTTTTCCGTTCGACCAAAACTGAAAGCAACAGCCGAAAATTATCTATTGAAAACCCAGGCGGTAAACTTCCACTTACACAAACTAATTGAGACTTCTCTGCCTGATACCACACATCGCGCAAAAAGGTTTCGCATTCTCCCGCGCTCACGTTCGCGCCGCGCTCGTTGACCACGGTTGCATCTCTACCTTCTTCCACGAAAATAACACAGGTGCGCGTTTCTTTTATTGCCCACGTCCACTGCGCTGATAACCCTTCCTGCTTTGCCAGATCAGAAAGCAGATCACCCGTATGCCCGCCGATCAACCCCATACAAATCGACTTGCCGCCCAAGGCGCGAATCGTCCGCGCAACATTCAACCCTTTGCCGCCCGCCGCTGCCAACACCTTATCTGCGCGATGAACTTCACCGAGACGTAACGAATTCACATAAAAGGTGCGGTCAATGGCGGGGTTTGGAGTGACGCAAAGAATCATAAAAATTTCAGCGCCTCTTCGAGTGTTGGCTGTCCGTTCGTGCCGCCTGCCTGTTGTGTGGATAATGCTCCGCACACACATGCCAAGCGCAAAGACTTCTCCAATTCCCAATCATTCAAGTAGCCGTACATATAACCCGCGTCAAATGAATCGCCTGCGCCAACCGTATCCACTACTTTTACGGGGATGCTTTCAACTTGGACTCTCTGACTTTTTGAGATTCCCAACGCCCCATCTTTTCCCATTTTAAGCGCCAGCGCCTCCACCTTTGACCCAAGCCTGTTTGCTGCTTCTTCAACATTCTCTGCACCTGTGAGCGATTTCGCCTCCGCTTCGTTCGGCAGAAAGACGTTTGTGACGGCAAGCAGTTCATCGAACCCGATCCACTTTTCGGATGGGTCGTAGTTGGTGTCGAGGGATGTGGTTAAGCCAAGAGATTGCGCGCGTTTGAATAAAGCAGGCAGTTCGGGCTGAAGTTTGGTTTGCAAAAAGTAACTTGCCACATGCAAGTGACGGGCTTGCGCCAGTAAACTGTCAGCGATGTCTGAGGCTTGGAGATCAGCGATCAAGCCAGAGTGAGTCAGAATCGCGCGGTCGATCCCATTGTTGAGGATGACGCTCAGTCCCGTTTGCCCATCTTTGCGGACGATGACATGACTCACATCCACACCGCGCTTGGACATTTCATCCAACATGAAGTGACCGAAGACATCATCGCCGCACAAGCCGATGAAGGCAACGTTGAGTCCCAGCCGCGCTGCGCCGCAGGCAAAAATGGCAGAGGATGAACCGATGGTGAGCGCGGCGGCGTCCACCAGTTTTTCCACCTGACCAAATTCAGGCGTGACATTTCCTGAAAGGATGAGGTCGGGGTTGATTTCGCCAGCGACGAGAAGGTCGTATGGTTTCATTTTTTCCGCAGTAGGGGCGGGGTCACCCCGCCCTTACAATCAATAGGTTTTGTGCCAGCCGAACGGGGCTTCGGCTTGGAAGAAATCGGTGTAGGGTTTGGCAAGCGCGTGGCATAAAGATGTGAGGCGTGAGATGCGTTGTTGCCCAACGGTGCGCAGAAATGCGAGGCGATCATCACCCATCATGGTGACGGCTTCCTTCCACACAGCGCGACCGACAGCAATGCCGCTTGCTCCCGCGTTACACGCGACAACGACTTGCTGGACGAAGGTTTCATAGTCCACAGCCGCGGAGAGCAAGATCCATGGGATGTCGGTTACGGAAGAAATTTCTTCACAGGCTTCGCGCCAAAGGGTTTGGTTTGTCTCTGCAACACTTGTGTTGAGCGTTGTCGAAACATCGAGCGGAAACTCCGCTTTGAGAATATCCGCCCCTAATGGAGTGAGGCGTTTTGCTGACTCAACGACAACGTAGCGTTTTTCTTCAGAAGAAAGTTTTTTATCATTGAGCGAATAAGACAAGGGTTCGAGCATGAGCACAAGATCATGTTTCGCGCATTCATCAGCGATGTTTTTTGTAAAGGCTTCGGTCTCTTTGGCAGTAGGGGAATCGGGATGATAGTAGACGAGCAATTTGATCGCCGATGCGCCCATGCGTTTGGCTTTTTCCACGCTCCAGCCAGGGATGATCTGCGCCTGACGGGCGGTGGCGTCGCCTGTGTAACCCGTCGATTCGACAGCGACGACCAATCCAATTTCTTTGGGAATGACTCCCTGTGCAACGGCTTGCGCGGCAGCGACTTCGGGGTCGAGCAGCACGGAGGTTGCATGGGAGGCGAGGACAGAGGTGACATCCAGTTTGAAGCGGGAGAGTTCGGCGTCATCCACGAAGGCGGGATTTGCTTTTCTCAGATTCTGGCGATGGTCAAGTGCAAGCGCGGTGAATGTGCCGCGAGGGGAGGAGATTTGTTGAAGTCCGCGAAGTTTGCCGATGGTGATGGGTTTCATGTTTTCAGGTTCCAGGTTTAA
>JBEBCV010000400.1:0-10132 GCA_041157505.1 Chloroflexota bacterium
GTCGTCCTGGATGAAGCGGATGAAATGCTCAACATGGGTTTCGTCGAAGAGGTCGAAAAGATCCTGGCGGAGACTCCCACAGAACGCCAGACTGCCCTTTTCAGCGCTACTATGCCTGCACGGATCCGCAAACTGGCAGATCGCTTCATGCGGGACCCGCAAACGGTTGCTGTTAAAAGAAGCACTCTCACCGCTGCAGCCATTGAACAGCGCTATTATCTCGTCAACGAGAATCATAAGACGAACGCCCTCACACGTTTGTTTGAGATAGAACCCATCCACAGCGCATTGATCTTTGCCCGTACCCGTGCTGAAACAAGCACTCTGGCGAATGAGCTTGTCATTCGTGGCATTCCTGCCGAAGCCATTCACGGTGACCTGGATCAGAACGCCCGCGAACGCGTGCTTGGACGTTTCCGTGCCAATCAGTTGAAGGTGCTCGTCGCCACCGATGTCGCCGCCCGCGGTTTGGACATCGATGATATTTCACACGTCTTCAACTATCACTTGCCCGACGATGCCGAAGTCTATGTCCACCGCATCGGTCGCACAGGTCGCGCCGGAAAGACTGGTATTGCGATCACGCTCCTTTCCCCCAAAGAAAAACGCCGCATGCGCGAAGTGGAAGCGCTTACCAAACAGACTGTTGCCAAAATGGAACTGCCCACTCCTGAAGATATCACCAAGCACCGTGAGGCGCAGGTGGTGGAAAAGCTCAAGGTCTGGCTCGGTCGTGGACGCTACAAACGTGAACTTGAGATCGTGCAGGAATTGATCGATGGCGGGCACGATGTGATGAACATCGCCGCCGCTGCCATCAAGATCTCACGTGGCGATGAAAAACAGCGCCCGATCGCTGAGATCTCCGAAGTGAGGGATGATCGTCGCGAACGCGATTTCTCACGCGGAGGAAAGCGTGATTCGTTTGGGCGTAATGAAAAGCCCGGGCGTTTTGGCGACAAGTCGCGGGTGAAGGGGAGCCGCGCCCACGAAGAAGGTATGGTGCGTTGCAAGATCAATAAGGGCAAGATGCACAACATCCGCCCGAATGACATTGTGGGGCAGATCGCCTTCCATGCCAACATCCCTGGTAATGTCATCGGCAAGATCCGTATCGAAGAAAAACTCTCGTTCGTGGATATCCCTGAAGATGTGGTCGATCAGGTGATAAAGCATAGTGGTAATTACAAGATCGGTAAGGAAAAGTTTAGCGTTGTGAAGGCTAATTAGGTTCAAAATGAACAGCCCTCGATTTTTTCGAGGGTTGTTTTTTATTTCAGCGAACCAGTGAGATTACGGACGGTCGATCACAAAGTTAGGAGAAGTCCAGGTTTCCCAGTGAGCTGGGTTGCTCGAGTCGCCATTGGCTTTGAGAACAGAGATGACCGCGTAGTAGGTGCCATCTGGTACGGTGTAGACCTTGTTTCCTGCAATGGTGGTGCCATCGAATGGAAGTGCGAAGAAGCCAGAGCTGGTGGAGTTGCGCGGCATGTATTCTTCATTGTACGCGCGGTGCCAGTTCTTGCCGTTCTTGGAGAAGATCTCAACCCGAAGCAGGCGGGATTGATGGTCGAGATGAACGAGGAAGAACGGAATGTCACTGCCCTGCATTGTATAGGTCCAATCGGTTGGGTCTGTTACTTGGTAGTAGCTGCCAGCATAGAGTACAGACAGCCAAGGCATACCATAACCGCCAGAGGTCAACACTTGCTTGGCTTGATAATCACCGATGTAACCAGCAAACGGTGCGCGGTAGAGTTGTCCGCCGTCTTGAGGAGTGAAGACTATGTAGCCGCCATATAGACCAGCCATTGGTCCAGATGCTGGATTGATAGTTGCGGTTACGGTGGCGCTTCCTCCTGCCGGGACGGTGACGCTTGCAGCGCTGAAGGTTACGTTTGCATCTGAGAGATAAGCCCCAGGTGTGAAGGTATTTGCCACAGATAGCGCATTAGCATAAGACAGGGTGTATGTCACATCTGATGCAGCTTCATTCACAAGGTTTAACGTCTGCACATAAGAACCCGCCTGGCTTTCGCCTGCAGCGATCTTGGCAGGAGTTATGTAGGTGGTGCTTAGGATGGCGTCGTCAATATCAAGCATACCTGCGCCCTGACGACTTACCTGATCGAGGTAAGGCGCTGATGGCGCTCCCCACCACGGTTTTGGATCAGCACTGTTCTGCAAAATTCCGCGAACAGCTTGCGCCGAGGTATTGGGGCGTGCTTGTAAGAGCAGGGCTACTGCACCGGCAACATGCGGTGAAGCCATGGATGTGCCACCAAGGGTGGCATATCCACCAAGTTCAAGCGGATAGCTGGAATAGATGTTCCCGCCCGGCGCTCCGATATCGGGTTTGAGAGCCAGATCAGGCGAAAGACCATAGGAACTGAAGGAGGAGATCAGTCCGCCGGTGGGGCTGGGAAAAGAAGCCTGCTGGTCGGTCCAGGTCATCATGACCGGGGCGGACTGGGAACGAAGGAAGTTGCCATCAGCAAGGGAAATACCAACAACCGGCTTTGGGTTAGGTAACGGTGCGCCAAGTGTGCCATTGAACACGCCGGCCGCATTATTTTGAACAACAACTGCTGTAGCGCCTGCATCAATGGCACGGATTGCTTTTTCAGCAAAGCCACAAACGCCACGTTGTACCAAAGCCACCTTCCCGTTGGGATTACCAAGATACGGATCAGGTTGTAGACCCGGTGTGACTAGATCGCCATCTGCACAACCACGACCGAGCCAGACAATCTCCTCTGTACCACCGGTCGGAGGATTGGGCGAGAAGGTCATGGTCACGTAACCAATGTTGCGGCCATTGACAGTGAGATAGGGCAGGAAAACGTTTGTATTATCAAACGAAGCGACGCCGATAACCTTGTCACCGAGACCAGGCGCACCTGCCGAATACAGTCCGTTTGCACCGCTGTTGCCAATGGATGCGACTACAACCATGCCCTTGTTCACGAGGCGGTCAGCCGCCTGTGCAGTGGGATATTGTGGCCATTGGAAGGCTGAACCAATTGACATGTTGAGGATGTCCATATCGTCAGCGAGAGCGCGTTCCATGGCGGCGATCATAATGTCAGACGTTGTAGAACCTGTACAACCAAAGACGCGGTAGGCCCCAAAGGTCACATCAGGGGCAACACCCTTCAGTCCGTTGGTGGCATCATTTGCGCCAACGATACCAGCCACGTGTGTACCATGTCCGGCACAGTCATCCGGATTGTTATCCGGAGTGGCAACTGGGTTGTAGCTGGGGGAAGCCGGATCAGCGTTGAAATCATCACCGACGAAATCGTACCCATATGCTACACGGGAGCTTGGGAAGAGCGGGCTGTCGTAACGGGCAACGTTATCGCCGCCAAATGCGGGATGATCAATGTCAATGCCGGTATCCATTATCGCCACTTTGATGCCCATGCCTGTGTAGCCAAGTTCGGACTGGGTTGTGGCAGCGCCGGTCATGTTTAGGGCTGTGAAAAGATCCGGGTCAAGTCCCTGTTCGGGTTCGGGCATCGCAATAACTTCAACCGGGTAGATCGCTTTGACACCGGATATCTTTGTCAACTTGGAGACCTGGGATGGATCGATCTGAATGGAGAAACCATTCCAGAGTGTACTGAAGGCGAACCGTTCGGTATAAACCAGCCCTGCTTTTTTAGCATTGCTTCGAAAGGCTTTTTGTTCTGCGTTAATGACGGAACGTTCGCTTCCATCTACTGTAGGTGCGCTCGAAAGTTCAACAAACCATAATGATGGGGTCTCGTCTATCATTTCACCAGTTTCGGCTGTTGGAGCTGGCGTTTCAGGGGTAATACCATCCCCATCATCAGCAGAGACATAAATAAAATTGGAAAAGGTTAATGCCAATACCAGTAAACAAGTTAGCACGTTGAAAAATTTTCTGTACATTGTCATTTCTCCTTTTAGAATATTCATTGCTGGTGTATACCGTTGTAAGTTTTGTACTGTTCTTAACCTCCTTGGCGGTTTAATAAAAAAAAGCCGCCGAAATATCCATTCGGCGGTCTGGCGGTCTTTGCCTATTGCGGGGCAAAGATCCATGACTTTGTGCCCCCGTCTCACGGCGGGTTTGCCTTTTCGTTTATAGTTTCATTATAAGAATTCCATCATAAAAAACAAGCAGTTATGGCTGGATGAATTTATATTGAAAAACTAATCGGACAAAAAAGACCTCGATTGCTCGAGGTCTTTTGCATTTATTAGAACTTTACGGCTGTGCCTTGAGAGAACAATGCTGCTCCCACAATGCCCGCTTCGTTTTGAAATTGTGCGGGGACGATCTTTGCCTGTATTTGCAACAGCGGAAGATATTTTTCATGATACTTGCTGATGCCGCCGCCGATGATGAACAGATCGGGCCAGAAAAGTTTTTCCATTTCGGTTAGATATTCATTCAAGCGTTTGGCATACTTCTTCCAGGACATGTCTTTGGCTTGACGAGCCGCATCTGAGGCGCGATGTTCGGCATCCTTGCCATCCATTTGCAGGTGACCGAACTCGGTGTTCGGCAGCAAGTGACCATTATAAAAAATGGCAGTCCCAATGCCTGTGCCAAGTGTGATCATGATGACCGTGCCATGCTGCCCTTTGCCCGCACCAAATTGCATTTCTGCCATACCTGCCACATCGGCATCATTACCCACCTTGCACGGACAGCCCGTGAATTTGGTGAGCAATTCATCGGCATTGGTACCAACCCAAAGTTCTGAAACGTTCGCCGCCATCAGTGCGATGCCGTTCTTGATGGGGGCGGGGAAACCTACTCCAACCGGTCCATTCCACTTAAACGAGCGGACGATCTCAGCGACCACCTCTGCAACAGGTTCAGGTTTTGCTCCTTTGGGCGTTTTGATGCGCAAACGGTCAGCCAACAGCTCCCCGGTCTCGATGTTTACGGGCGCGCCTTTAATACCAGAACCGCCAATGTCAATGCCTAGTGCTTGCATGTGTCTACTCCTGGGTAATGAATTGTGGCTATGATAACGCCAACTCCCCCAAATGTGGGGGAGGGTTTGGATTGGGAAAACCCTTGACTCTTTCGGTGAATTAGTTAAAATCTGACTTATCGTTAAAAAATATTTTAATGATGAAGGGAAATTTTTCGATGAAAAAAGATAAACAAGAGAAGAAGCGCTTTCATATCGGAGATCTGGAGACCCTGCGTGCCATCGCGGACCCATTACGGGTGCAGATCATGGAATTGCTCGAGGGGCAGTCGCTGACGGTCAAGCAAGTGGCTGAGAAACTGGGGCTTGCTCCAAGCAAACTTTACTATCACTTCGGAGCGCTGGAAAAACTGAACATGATCGAAGTGGCAGAAACTCGCATGGTCGCCAATATGTTGGAGAAGACCTACCGCTCTGCTGCCGATATTCTGGATGTAGACCCGGCTCTTTTCAAATTCAACAAAGATGGTGACAACGAACCGATCAACATCCTTCTATCATCCACCATCGATGCCACCCGTGAAGACTTGCTGCGCAGTATGCAGGCGCGGCAGTTCCAGTTGGATCAGGGCGCAGACGAAACACCGCGTCGCGTCATTGTCAACCGTGTGGTGAGCAGCGTTTCTGAGAAGCGCATCGAAGAATTTCAGGAACGATTGCTCAAACTCATTCAGGAATTTGAGGCGGAAGATAAAACTTCAAAACTGGCAGACCAACCTTATGCATTAACGGTAGCGTTCTATCCGAGTTTTTATTTTGACAAGACCCTCAAGTAAGGAAAAAAGAAATGACATCAACAGCTTTAGAAACAACCCGCATCGAAACGCCAAAAGATATGAAAACATTCTTCATCATTTGGGGTGGTCAACTCATCTCCATGCTCGGTTCGGGCTTGACCCAATTTGCGCTGGGTGTATGGATCTATGATCAGACCAAACAGGCCACGCCCTTCGCCATCACCGTTCTACTTGGAACCATTCCACGCGTGCTTTTGCTGCCCATAGCTGGTTCCATTGCAGACCGTTTCAATCGCCGCATCATCATGATCGCTGCCGATACGCTCAATGCTTTGCTGACCTTGTTCATCTTTATCATGCTCGGAGCAGGGAACTTGCAATTGTGGCACATCTATATTGTCTCTCTGCTTGGCTCCATCCTGAGCGCATTCCAAGAGCCTGCTTACACAGCATCCATTTCGATGATCGTGCCAAAGGAAAAGCTTGGTAGTGCCAACGGCTTGGCGCAAATGGGACAGGCGATCTCGTCCGTGTTGACCCCTGTGATCGCTGGTGCTTTGTTCGTTTTTATTGGTCTTAATGGCATCATCCTGATCGACTTCATTACTTTCTTCTTTGCAGTGGGCGCATTGATCATCGTCCGTATTCCGCAGCCTGAACGTGCGCCAGAACATAAGGATAATAATGTCTGGCAGGACATGCAGTTCGGTTGGAATTACCTGACAGAGCGCAAAGGTCTGTTCGGTCTGCTTCTTTATTACGCGATGGTCAACTTCCTGCTCAACTGGTCTGCTGTGCTGCTCATCCCAATGGTCTTGAGCCGCTTCACTGCCGATGTGTTGGGGTTGATCCAAACTGTAATGGGTGTGGGTATGCTGGCAGGCAGCATCATCATGAGCACATGGGGCGGCGCAAAGCATCGCATCCCCGCTGCCATTGGCTTCATCATTCTTGGTGTGACGGGTTTCGTCATTGCTGGTCTCCAGCCGAATCCCTGGTTAATTGGCGCAGGTATTTTCCTGCTGATGTTCTCCGTACCGTTGGCAAGTGGTAACAGTCAGGTAGTTTTCCAGACCAAAGTGCCGCGTGAAATTCAAGGTCGCGTCTTCTCCGTCCGCTCGACCATCTCACAATCCATGATGCCGCTTGCGTTTCTGACTGCGGGTCCGCTGGCGGATAAATTCTTCGAGCCGCTGCTCATGGATGGTGGCGCACTTGCCAACACTGTCGTTGGTCAGATTCTAGGAACAGGCGCCGGGCGCGGTATTGGCTTAATGTTCATTCTCTCCGGTCTGACCGGCATCATCGTGAGCATCTTTGTGTACCTCAACCCGCGCATCCGCAATTTGGAAAAGGAATTGCCAGATGCGATTCCAGATGCGGAAATAGCGCCTCAAGCCTGACCTAAGACTACTCAAACAAAAAGAGCCTCATCCACGTTTTCGGTGTGGATGAGGCTCTTTGCTTTCCAAACTTAATTCTGCAACTGTCGTGACCTACCAAAGAAAGCGGATGCGATCAATGCCAGCGATAGCGGCACATAAATTTCAGGCAGTCCATTCGTGTGTGAGCCGATAAAGTCCAAGCCGGGGGTGTTGTTAAGCGGACCAAGATACCAAAGGGTAACGAAGACGATCTCAAAGGGCTTGCTGGTTCCAGTCCACACGCCGAGGGCGAGAGCAAGGGATGGGACGAAGAATGCACCAGAGAGTAATGCGAATAACGCAGTTGCGTCAGCGTGAGTAATGAAGTTGATCAACGCGCCGCTTCCCATCAGCAATGTGACAATGAATCCCGCCAGCCACTGTGCAGGCAGTTGACGCCACAGCGGCGACGCAGAAGAGAACGCGAGTTGCTGCACGTTATCGCGTACTTCACGGTTGCCGATGGGGGAGAGCAAGAGTACTTGCCATAACCATGCCAAGGGCAGCACGAATTGACGGACGTTTTCAATCGAATTCACCAATCCGGCAAGGATGAGCCCAGCCGCGCCTGCGTACCACCACCAGCGTTGTCCTTTGACGAGCAGTTTCAATTCAGCAAGTAACACATTGAAGAAACTGAATCGATTCGCCTGGCGATTAAGTGAAGTCAAACTTACAGCAAGGGTGGATGTTGGAAGCGTTGAAGCAACTTCGGGCGCAGAGTCAGAGGCGCTGCTTTTTGTCCGCTTGGGTTTGGAGCGAGAAGGATCGAATCTATCGAAGAAGAGCGCGCCAAGAAGAGTCAGAGCAAGCCCGATCAAAATGAAGGAGGAGCGAGAGAGAATGATCTCGGGCGTCCAATGTATGCCTTCCCAAACGAAGGTGGTGGTTGCGGATGACATGCCGCCGCCGAGGGTAAAGGTGCCGTCGTAATCGGAATAAAGTTTTGTGACAGCGGTGCTCATTTGGTCGGAGAGCAAACCCAACCCGGTAGGTTCGAGGGCTGGGTATTTTTGCAGCGTGTCGTTCTCCATGAAGATAGGCAGGGTGATGATGAAGAGAAAGAAGTAAACGATGTTGCCAAAACCGCCTTGCAAGAATGGGATGGTTTCAAATAGAACAGCAATGGCAGCAACCAACAGCATTAATGGAGTTGCGATGAAAAGGAAAGGTGAGAGAAATGTGCCAAGGTCCACTTGGGTGCTTTCGCCTTGCAAGAACTGAATGATGATGCCTGCCAATGCAAGCACAACCACCATTGCCATTAACACGGCGAAATTGCTAAGCCACTTGCCGATGAGATACAGCGGACGGGTGAGCGGCGTGGTCGCCATGATCTGCCCAACGCCAGTTTCACGGTCACGCGCCACCGAGCCTTTGACAAGATAAAAGCCGAACCAACCCAGGAAGAATGCCGCAATAAGCGACATCATCGCGCCGACCCATGCCGAGTTGTATTCACCGCGATACTTTCCCAGTTCCAGTGCCATGTTGCCAATGGCGGTTTGATAGCCAAGAAAGACCACCAACCCAACCATGGCGAGAAAACTATAACGCCGCACACGCTCTAAAAAGTCGGCGCGGGCAAGATGATAAATAATGCGAGCTGATTTCATTGCTTACCGCCGATGAAATATAGATATGCGTCTTCAAGATTTGGGCTGACGCTTCGCGACGCAGCCGTGGGCTGCTCGCTGCTTACCACGCGCACTTGCACGCCGTCACTTTTGCGGATCGTTCCGCTGACGATGTGCTTTTGCTTGAGCGCAGGCAGGTCATCGCTGTTTATCGTCCATTCCCAAACCTTGCCTTCGATTTCATTCAAAAGAGATTCAGGCGCGGCTTCTCGCAAGAGCTGACCTTTATTGACCAACGCAATATGCGTGGCTGTCGCTTCCACATCCGAGACGATGTGGGTTGAAAGGATCACAATGCGTTCGCCGGAAAGATCTGATAACAAGTTGCGAAAGCGCACACGCTCTTCAGGGTCAAGCCCCACTGTGGGTTCATCCACGATGAGCAGTTGCGGGTCGTTGAGCAAAGCCTGTGCGATGCCCACACGTTGTTTCATGCCGCCCGAATATCCGCCCAGCGGACGTTTCGCCGCATCTTTGAGATTCACCAGTTGTAACAGTTCATCGATGCGTTTTTTTGCGGTGGAAGAGTCAAGTCCTTTGATGGCTGCCATGTATTCGAGAAATTCGATGGCGTTCAAATTGGGGTATACGCCAAAATCTTGCGGCAAGTATCCGAGCACATCACGCAGCGCATCCGGATTTTTTAAAATATCCATATCGTTCCATAAAATATTTCCATCGGTCGGCTTGGTGATGGTGGCAAGCATGCGCATAAAAGTGGACTTCCCTGCGCCATTTGGTCCAAGTAAGCCCAAAATGCCAGGCTTGATCTCAAGGGAAAAATCTTTCAATCCCCAAAATCCGCGTTTGTATTCTTTGCCGAGGTTGTTGATGATGAGTTTCATAAGTCTCCATTGTTTTGCACGCGGTAATTGTCCCGCTTCAAGAATTGAGGTGCAAATTGTTTACGAGAGAAAAGGCCCTTTGGTTGCAACCCGAATTCTAGTTGGCTGCCGTTTGATTGCCCCTGTCCTATTGGTTAATGAAATGGGCTTGAACACTTCATACGAATTGTTGTCCGCTGCACTACTCTGACCACGAAGGCAAAAAGGTTCGAAAAAAACTTTGCGGCTTTGAGTCTTTGTGGTTCATTTTCAGACATGCTCAAAGAGAAATTATCGGATCTTTTCCTTTGCAGCTGTTTGCAAAAGAGAATATGCACTTTCGATCAATCGCCTCAAATATTGATCTGAAACGGGTCTGCCCGCTTCGAGCTTTTCCACCATCCGCAGCATGGATCCTCTCACGCCACTGGCGCGGTACGCTACTGATGAATCAGCAGAGATGCGTTCAAGGCGGGAGAGAAGAAAGCGCAGGGTGCGGAGGTCGTCCTTCATGTTCTGATTGTAAGCGGTAGG
>JBEBCV010000401.1:0-7023 GCA_041157505.1 Chloroflexota bacterium
CTGATGCAACGGATGAAGAAGTGATCGCCGCTGCCCAAATGGCGCACGTGGACCATTTCGTCCACACCCTGCCCGATGGTTACAACATGGTCTTGAATGAAGAGACCTCGAACATCTCACAGGGACAGATGCAGTTGCTGACCATCGCCCGTGCCTTCCTCGCTGACCCGAAGATCCTCATCCTCGATGAAGCGACAAGTTCGGTTGATACGCGCACTGAAGTACTCATTCAACGTGCGATGACCAACCTGATGAAGAACCGCACTTCCTTCGTGATCGCGCATCGTCTCTCGACCATCCGTGACGCAGACTTGATCCTCGTGATGAACCATGGTGACATCGTAGAGCAAGGCACGCACAAAGAATTGCTGGCGAAGTTTGGCTTCTATCACGAGTTGTACATGAGCCAGTTCAAGAAGAAGGAAGATGAAACGATAGTCGTGTAACGACGATAGACCATTGACGATGGACGACGGACAAGACCTTATGGTCAATGGTCCATCGTCCATCGTCTTTTATTTCCACCAGTGATACACTCAGCCAACTATGACCGAAAACACCCAAACTCCCCCCGAAGATAAACTCGACTTCAAAAGAATCCTACCTATTCTCGTCATTGTGCTCGTAGACTTGATGGGGCTTTCCATTATTATTCCGCTTTTGCCTTTGTACGCCGCCCGCTTCGGCGCGGAACCGATCGTGGTCGGCATTCTGCAAGCCGCCTACCCGCTGATGCAGTTCGTCGGCGCACCGATCCTCGGACGATTATCCGACCGCTTTGGGCGCAAGCCGGTTCTCATCGCCAGTCAACTCGGCACATTGAGCGGCTTCATTCTGCTTGGTTTTGCCAACAGCATGTTCCTCTTATTTGTCTCGCGCATCATTGACGGTCTTTCCGGCGCGAACATCTCCACTGCCCAAGCCGCCATTGCAGACAGCACCAATGAAAAGACCCGTACACAAGGGCTCGGTTTGGTCGGTGCGGCGTTCGGTGTGGGCTTTGTTCTCGGACCGATCCTTGCCTTTGTTGTCCTCGCATCAACCGGTCAGAACTACCAAGCTGTAGCATGGACAGCCGCGCTCTTCTCGTTCATCTCCATTTTGTTGACGACCTTCTGGTTCAAAGAAACGGTTACCGATGCTGCCAACCCTGAAGCTTCGCGCAAACGCCGCCCGTTCTCGTTTGGCGCGCTGCGTGAAGCCATGGCGCACCGCCCTACCATCATGTTCCTCGTGATCGTGATGTTCTTCTATCAAGTAGCGTTCGGTGGATACGAACAACTCTTCTCGCTATTCACGCTAAATCGTCTCGGAATGGATGCGCGTGATACATCTGGCTTGTTCATGCTGGCGGGGATTCTTATCATTGTCATTCAAGGCGGTCTGATCGGACGCTGGTCACGTTTGAAAGGCGACCGTTGGCTGGCGTTGATGGGCATTGGTACGCTTGCGATCGGTTTGATCGGTACGGCTCTGACTCCTGCCATCCCTGTGCCTTGGTATGAAAAAGCGCGTGTGCTTGAAAGCCTTGCCGGGCAGGGCGAGTTCCGCGTGTCCATTCAAAGCATCAACGTAGATCTGCCCGATGAAACCGTACGCGGTTGGTTCGGCATCGTGTGGTTGATGATCGCCAGTATTCCGGCTGCTTTGGGTGGTGGAACGCTACAGCCCGCGATCAATAGTTTGATCACAAAAGCATCTGATAAAAGTGAAGTGGGAAGCATGCTGGGATTATCGTCCGCGGCATACAGTGCGGCGAATGCGATCGCCCCCATTTTCTATGGCGCTCTCTTTCAATGGCTCGGCGCGCCTGTGCCGTTCTTCGTTGGCGGGGCAATTCTTTTGGCGCTGTTCCTGTTCGCACCGAAAGTAATAAAGAATTAAATCATGTAGGGGCGGGTATCCCGCCCCTACAGTTTTATTTCAAAATTTCAAGCAATTTCGTTGTGTCTTCAACAATTTCATCCGCGCCGATCTGACGCAATTCCGGTTCCTCTCCGAAACCGCAAAGCACCCCCAAGGTTTGTGCCCCTGCAGATTTGCCCGCGCGGATATCCACCGTTGTATCGCCGATCATCAGGCAATTTTCAGGTAAGACGTTCATCTTCCTGGCTGCAAGAAGTACAGGATCGGGATAGGGTTTGGTATGCACTGCTGACAACCCGGTCACAATGGTATCAAAATATTTCACGAGGTCATACTGCTCGAGAAAGCGCATCGTACCTTTTTCATCACGGGCGCTAACAACCGCCATTGGCATACGCCCATGTAGTTGTTTCAGCATTTCGTCCACGCCGGGAACGAGCAGGAATTTCTTATCGGAATGTTTTCTGCGGCGGTTCAGCCAATGGATCACTGCAATCATTTCGTCATCGAGATGAAGCGTATCAGCCAAACCAAGCAAGGCATTACCGGGGGCTTCGACCCACATCACGAAGCGACGGGCAGCGTGATCCGGATCCTTGAAAAGAAAACGCGGGAAAAATTTGGACACTTTCTGAACATATAGGTCGTCTGTGTCACTGAGTGTACCGTCCACGTCAAAACATAATGCATGTATCCTAGATATGTCTAGAGGCATGGATTAATTGTACCAAAGGGGCTATACTTGTAGCGGGATTAGAATGACTGAAGATCATAATCGTTCCCTTCTTGAGTTATTAGTAAAGGTCAGCCGTGAGGTTGCCACCGCGCTGGACCTCCGAACGGTGCTGCAACGCGTTCTATATGCTTGCATTCAGTATGTTGGCGGGGAACGGGGCAGTATCGTAGTGATGGATGATCTTGGCAAACCCGTGGATGCCACCATCGTTTATGGAAAACAATTCCACGATCACACCACACAACAGCTTCGTGAAACGGTCGAACGGGGGTTGGCAGGCTGGGTTGTGCAAAATCGCAAACCGGTTCTTGTTCCTGATACCAGTAAAGATGAACGCTGGCTTCGTCGCGATGACGATGCCGCCGAAAAAAGCGGAGCCAAATCTGCGATCTGTGTGCCTTTGATGGCACGCGACCGTTTTGTTGGCGTTCTGACATTGGTTCATCCCGTTCCCAATGCTTTCAATGAAGAACATCTTGAATTGGTGCAAGCCATTTCGGACCAGGCAAGCGTTGCCGTTTTGAATGCGCGCTTGTACACGGAAACCCAACGCACGGCGCGGGTCATGTCTGCGCTGGCTGAGGGTGCGGCAACGATCAATTCGTCCTTGGAAATGCAGGATGTGCTGCGACGCATCTTGAACCAGACCATGCAAGCCTTGCAAGTGGAAACCGTGGCGCTCGGCATGATCACCCCCCAAAACAATGACCTCGTCTTTCAGGCAGCGGCAGGACATAACTCAGGAAGCATCCCCGGGCTTCGTGTGCCGGCTGGGCAGGGCTTGGCGGGTCGTGTGATCCAGTCTGGGCGTGGGTTGGTCATCCACTCTGCCAAACGTGAACCCACCCTGGGCGAAGCAGACAGGCTCGATGGCGTCGAGATGCGTGCGATTGCGATCGCCCCGATCCAATTGCATGGAAAGGTCATCGGCGTACTGGAGGCGGTCAACCCCATCTCCGGTTCGTTTGACCCGGATGCTTTGGTGGTGATGACCGGTCTGGGTAGCCTCGCTGGAACGACCATCGATAACTCCAAACTATTTGAGCAACTTCAGAACGCGCACAAGCATTACCGCGAATTATTCGAAGACAGCATCGACCCGATCATCATCACCGATTGGGAAGGGAAAGTGTTGGAAGCGAATCGCCAGGCTGTGCTCTTGAGCGATTACACGAACGATCAGCTTCATACCATAAGCATTGACCAGCTCCATGAAGTGAATTGGAACAAAGCTGGATTAAATTTTGAGACCATCAAGACCGGAGCATCCTGTACCTACGAGTCTGGATTGCTGCGGCAAGATGGCGGCACACTCCCCGTGGAAGTGTATGCCCGGCGTGTGGAGTTTGATGATGCAGATGCCATTCAATGGATCTTGCGAGATATTACTGCGCGCAAGGAATTGGATGCCCTGCGTGATGACATGACATCCATGATCTTCCACGACCTGCGTTCACCATTGGGGAACATCGTTTCAAGCCTCGAGATGATGAGCACTCTCATGCCCGAAGATGAAACGTTGAACTCGATGCTCAACATCGCCAAGAATTCAACCGGGCGCATTCAGCGGCTGGTCAATTCCCTGCTCGATATCAACCGCCTTGAAGCAGGTCAACGCATCGTGGACCAAAACCCGATCGACCCGATCGCCCTGGTACGTGAATCGATCCGTGATGTGGAGCCTTCGGCAACAGCTCGCCAACACACCCTCACCAATCGCGCCTTGAGCGTTCTGCCATTGGTATGGGTGGATGTGGATATGATCCACCGCGTGTTGATCAACCTGTTGGAGAATGCCATCAAGTTCACACCGGCAGGCGGCAAGATCGACATCGGCGCACAAACCAGTGAAGATGGTCTCTTTGTGAAGTTCTGGATTCGCGATAATGGTCCCGGCATTCCACCTTCAGAACGAGAACGCGTCTTTGAAAAATTTGCACGCCTGCGCGGAAAGAACAAGCCCGGCGGGCTCGGCGTTGGGTTGGCGTTCTGCCGCCTCGCTGTCCATGCCCATGGCGGTGATATCTGGATCGAGAGCGAAGTTGGTAAAGGCACCACCTTCTGGCTCACCTTGCCTGTTGCACAACGCCAATCTACTGGTAAACTCAAGCGCCAAACCGGGAGGCTGACCTTCAAACCAGACCACCCCGATAAAACTCATCCCTTAAAAGATGAACCACACGAAGGATAATCAGCTCCGAAAGGAAATTTTTTCAGAACCATCATGCAGGAAATCACCAAGAACATTTTCATCGAAGACCAATTTTTAGGCGTCACCTTGGGAGTGATCGTCACGCCGCGCGGATTGATCCAGATCGACGCTCCCCCATCACCTGAAGATGCCCGCTCCTGGCGCGCCTCCCTCATGAATTTGGGCGGGGGCATCGACCGATTGTTGATCAACATGGATGCCCATCCGGACCGCACCCTCGGCGCACGCGCCATGGACTGCACTGTTGTGGCACATGAAAAGACCGCTTACATTTTCCGCACTCGTCCCAGCACCTTCAAAGCCCAAGGCGAAGAAACCGGTGCCGATTGGGAATCCATTCCCGGTTTGGGTAGTGTGCGTTGGGCTCCACCTGAGATCTCATTTGTCGATCAGATGGCTCTTCATTGGGGCAGTTCGCCTGTGATGCTTGAACATCGCCCGGGTCCATCCAACGGTTCCATTTGGGTTCACATGCCGGAAGAAAAAGTGATCTTCGTTGGCGATATGGTCATGAAGAACCAACCGCCTTTCCTCGCGGGCTCGAATCTCAAAGCCTGGTTGGAATCGCTCGACCTGCTTTTGGAATCGGATTACAAAGGATATACCTTCATCAGCAGCCGCGGCGGTGTGGTGAACACCAGTGTCATCAAAGCACAATATGATTTTCTCAAGCATGTTCATGACAAGCTCAATAAATCCACCAGCAAGAAACCCAACCCTGCTGCCGTGGAAAAATTGGTGACTTCGCTCCTGACCTGGTTCAAAGCTCCATCTGCCCGCCAAAAGCAATTTGCCCAGCGCCTGCGTTATGGTTTAATGCATTACAACGCCCGCCAGTATCATGCGCCCAGCAATACTCCAGAAGATTAATGAAGTCACAACTCCCTCTTCTTGAACTGATGCGGGGATCCGTCATCGAAGCCACCCACCTCGGCTCCATTGCGGTGGTCATAGCAGACGGAACCCTGCTCCACTCCTACGGCGACCCTCACACGGTCGCCTTTTTGCGCTCCTCTGCCAAACCTTTCCAAGTGCTGCCCTTCGTCGAGTCGGGCGGTGTGGAACATTACAACTACACCCAACGCGAGCTTTCTCTTTCCTGTGCTTCGCATGAGACTTCGCAAATGCATCTCGATGCTGTGCAAGCTCTGCAACAAAAGGTTGGCGTTGAAGAACGATATTTGCAATGCGGACCGCATCTGCCAGGAGATGCAAAGAAATTGCGGGAGGTCATTCAGCAGAACATCCTGCCCACCGCCAACTTCAACAACTGCTCGGGCAAACACACATCCATGCTGGCATTCGCCAAAATGCGCGGACTTCCCTTGGAAAATTACCTCGCCTTCGATCATCCCATCCAACAAGACATTCTGAAGACTCTTTCAGAAATGTGCATCATCGACGCCAAAGAAATTCAACTCGGCATCGACGGCTGTTCCGCGCCAAACTTTGCCATGCCATTATTCAATGCCGCTTTGGGAATGGCTCGCATATGCGACACGCGCGACCTTTCAGAAGCCCGTGCCATTGCCTGCAAGAAGATCACAACCGCCATGACGACCCATCCTGAAATGGTCAGCAATGTTGGTGAGTTCGATACCGAGCTGATGAAGATCGCTGAAGGCAAGATCGTCACCAAACGCGGAGCAGAAGGTTTCCAGATCATTGGCATCATGCCCGGTGTCATCCATGAGCGAGGCATGGGCGTTGCCATCAAAGTCACCGATGGTGACAAACACTCCATGGATAACGATCTCGCAGAACATACCCGCGTCCGCCCGCCGGTGGCGCTGGAGATTCTCCGTCAACTCGGCGCGCTCAATGAGACACAGGTCAAAGCATTGAGGGCGTTTGGTCCAGAAAAAGAATTAAAGAATTATGCAGGTCTTGTCACAGGCAAGATGTACCCCGTTTTCAAACTTTAACCCATGAAGAATCTGCAAACTCGCGCGATCCAGATCCATGAAACTCTACTGAAAGTCTTTGGCGAACCCATCTGGCGGAATCCCCTGCCTGCCATCGATGAACTCGTCTCGACCATCCTTTCACAGAACACCAACGACGTGAACCGCGACCGTGCTTTTGAATCCTTGCGCGCCAAGTTCCCATCTTGGGAAGCCGTGCGCGATGCCAAAGAAAAGGATGTGATCGAAGCCATCAAACCAGCGGGACTGGCAAATCAAAAAGGTCCACGTATCCAGCAGGTATT
>JBEBCV010000402.1:0-4663 GCA_041157505.1 Chloroflexota bacterium
TAACACAACTAGCCGAATTATTGCCCGGTGTACGAAACTACAACGTGGCAGTCAGTGAAGCGGATAACACCGTGGTCTTCCTGCATAAAATCATCGCAGGCGGCGCGGATAAATCGTACGGTATTCACGTGGCTCAACTGGCGGGACTCCCCTCGCCTGTAATTGGTCGCGCCAATGAGATCATGATGGAGCTGGAACGATCTTCCGGGCGTGGTGTCAAGATCGACCCGAATGCTGCCCAACAAGTGGCGTTATTCCCAGAGACTAATCCGCTGCTGGATGAATTAAAGGGCATTGATGTCAACTCACTTTCCCCCATTGAAGCACTAAACAAGTTGTTTGAATGGCAAAAGAGGTTTGGGAAGTGACGAGTCAAAAGCGCAAATTAACTGAAGATGAAATCTCAATATTGATCTTGATCATTGCCATTCTGCTTGGAGGATGGTTTCGTTTTATGCCAGCCTGGCTGGCCGGCTTCCCAGTGAACGATGGCGGGATGTTCTATGCCATGATGAAGGATTTAAAGGCAAATCATTTCGTTCCCCCGCTTTATACAACCTACAATCAATTAAACATTCCTTTTGCTTATCCGCCGCTTGCGCTTTATATCGGTGCTTTCTTAAGCAGTATATTTAATCTCTCAGGGTTTGAAGTCTTGCAATGGCTGCCTGCCTTAGTCAATTCGCTGACCATTCCCGTTTTCTTTTTGTTGGCAAAAGAAATCATTGGAGACAGGTTCAAGAGCGCGATCGCTACCTTGGTTTTTGCCTTTACCCCTCATTTGGTGGAATGGCTATCGATGGGCGGCGGATTGACTCGCAGTTTCGGCACGCTTTTCATGATGCTTACTGTTTTTAATTCATACAAGCTATTTACTCAGGGGCAAGTTAAATATATATACTTAACAATATTATTTGGCAGCCTAACAGCACTTAGTCATCCTGAATCTACAGTCTTTGCCATTGTTATCCCAATTATCTTTTGGGTGTTTATATCTCGGTCTTTTCAAGGCTTTAAACAAGGCTTGATGGTTGCAATCGGTGTGATTGCCTTCGCCGGCATTTGGTATGGGTTAGTCGTCTTTAGGTACGGATATGACCCGCTTTTTTCTGCACTCAAAACGGGAGCCCAGAACCCATTGGTTTTCCTCCGCCTTTTTAACATCCGTAAATTCACAACTGAGTCTTATGCGGACATCATCGGCGTTACTGGCATTTTAGGTATTATTTTTCTGACAGCAAAAAAGCAATATCTGATTCCTACATTATTCATTCTTATATACATTACCCAGCCGCGCAGCGGACATACAATTGTCAACATCCCACTGGCATTGGCGGCGGGTATTTTCATTGTTGATACCATCTTAATAAATTTTGAACAGAAAAAACTATTTCTAACAATAATGGTCCTGCCATTTTGCCTGGGTAATATTATTTATCAAAGTTATATTGTCTCTCTTAATCACATATCAAGTGAAGACCTAGAAGCGTTTTCGTGGGTCAATGATAACACTCCTGAAAAGAGCCGTTTCCTTGTCCTAACCGGAGAAATGGACGCCATGTGTGACTCTGTTGGAGAATGGTTTCCTTCTTTAGCAAATCGACAAAGTGTGACCACGGTCCAAGGCCGCGAATGGATCGCAGGTGAAGAATTTGAGGATTTTCTTACACAAAGAATCAGCCTTGAAAGGTGTTTGGATGAAGGTCTGGATTGTTTAAAACAAGAAGCGCTATCTTTTGAAAAAACAGACTACATTTATATCTCACAAACAATTCCCGTGCGTTATTGCAACGAACTCACGGATTTTTCTCCCAAAACTCGCTTGCTGATCGATGTTTTCAAAATGTCAACTGAATATGAAATGCAGTATCAAAGTGTTGGCGTTTTCATATTTAAGAAAAAATAATTTCATTGAACAAGACAGGTTTGGTTTAAGAACTCTTCCAAATGGTTATAATCAATTAATCTTAAGAAGCTGAATCTGCCGGCCAAGGAAACCTCGCAAATGGAATTGAGCATCATATTACCTTGTTTGAATGAAGAACGTACTGTAGGGACATGCACAGCCAAAGCAGTATTGTTCATAAAATCCAATAATATTGACGGCGAAGTCATCATTGCAGATAACGGCAGCACGGATCGCTCGGTGGAAATTGCCACCAATGAAGGGGCGAGAATTGTTCACATAGCTTCTAAGGGATATGGGAATGCCTTACGTGGGGGGTTTGAAGCCGCAAAAGGCAAATACCTGATCATGGCAGATTCGGACGACAGCTATGATCTAGTAAATTTGTTGCCATTTGTAGAAAAATTACGTGAAGGCTATGAACTTGTTATGGGGAACCGCTTCAAAGGCGGCATCATGAAAGGTGCCATGCCATGGCATCATCGGTATATTGGAAATCCCATTCTTTCATTTATCGGAAAATTATTCTTCAAAACCCCAGCCAACGATTTCCATTGTGGATTACGCAGCTTTACAAAAGAAGCCATCGAAAAAATGAATTTACAGACCACAGGGATGGAACTTGCCAGTGAAATTGTGATCAAAGCATCCATTCTTGGGATGAAAACATGTGAGGTGCCAACAACCCTCTCACCTGATGGACGGGACCGACCACCTCACTTAAATAGCTTTCGAGATGGGTGGCGGCACTTACGTTTTTTACTTTTATACAGTCCGGCATGGCTATTCTTGTATCCGGGATTGATCTTTTTCATTGCAGGTGGATTGCTTAGCCTGGCTTTGTTCTTTGGTCCAGTTAATATAGGTTTTAGATACATCGATTTTCATACTTTCATCGTAACTGGCGCGTTCATGTTTTTAGGCATCAATATGATCTCATTCGCAGTGATCACACGGGTATATGCTTTTGAAAATGGGTTGCTCCCAGTCACGCCCAGATCATTTAAGCTGTTTCAATATATCAATTTGGAAAAGGGGCTCGTGGTCGGTTTTTCCATATTACTTACAGGCATTATTTTGATGATAGTGGCGATCTCACAATCCAATAATTTTGAACAGATAGGTTTTGGGAATAGTGTCCGGCTCGTGTTTGGAGGCAGCATCACATTAGTTACAGGCGGACAAATCATTTTAACCAGCTTCGTCCTTAGTATGCTTGGAATGAAGACCAGCGGCAGGAGAAATTTGCCATGAAAGTAGCGATTCTTGCAGGTGGATTAGGTACACGACTGGCGGAAGAAACCCAAATCAAGCCCAAACCCATGGTTGAGATCGGCGGCAAACCAATCTTGTGGCATATCATGAAAATATATTCATCCTATGGGTTCAATGAGTTTGTCATCGCCCTGGGGTACAAAGGCGAAGTAATAAAAGATTATTTTTTAAATTTTCATCATTATTCACACAGCCTTACCGTTCAATTGAATAATGGGCAGGTTAACATCCATGACAGCAAAGGTGAGAATTGGAAGGTCCACCTCCTAGACACCGGGCATGATACCCAAACCGGCGGACGAGTAAAGCAAGTAGCGGAATTCATTGGGAATGAACCGTTTATGTTGACTTATGGAGATGGAGTTAGCAACGTCAATATCAACTCTCTTTTAGATTTCCATCGAAGCAATAAAAAACTCGCTACATTAACAGCAGTCCGCCCGCCGGCCAGATTTGGGCATTTGGTCTTCGAAGGCGATCAGGTTGTTCGATTCGATGAAAAACCTCAAGTTGGTGAGGGATGGATTAACGGCGGGTTCTTTGTGCTTCAACCGGAAATCATTACTTATATCGAAAACAATTCGACATACTGGGAAAGGGAACCTTTGGAAATGCTATCAGCACAAAGGCAACTATCTGCCTACCGACATAACGAATTCTGGCAATGCATGGATACATTACGCGATGTTCACATGCTTGAAAAGGTTTGGCAGGAAGGAAATGCAGCATGGAAAACATGGATTTAAACCGCTCGTTTTGGTTGGACCGACCTACATTTGTTACTGGTGGAACAGGTCTAGTAGGTTCCTGGTTGATCAAACGCTTAATGGCTGCAGGAGCCAATGTTGTTTGTCTTGTTCGAGATTGGATTCCGCAAAGCGAGTTGGTTCGAACCGAGGCAATTAACCAGATCAAGGTTGTTCGAGGCGATATTCGAGACAGAGAAGTTTTGGAACGCACTCTCGGCGAATATGAGATCGACACCGTTATCCACTTGGCGGCTCAAACCATCGTCACCATTGCAAATCGGAATCCTCTATCCACTTTCGAAACCAACATTGCAGGGACATGGAACTTAATGGAAGCCTGCCGTCGAAGTCCAAAAGTAAAACAGATCATTGTTGCATCTTCAGATAAGGCCTATGGAGATCAAACAGTTTTACCCTACAGCGAGAATACCCCGCTACAAGGTCAGCATCCTTATGATGTGAGCAAGTCCGCTGCAGACTTAATTACAAATACTTATGCTGTGAGCTATGACTTGCCTGTAGCAATTACCCGTTGTGGAAATTTCTATGGCGGCGGAGATTTAAACTGGAACCGTATTATTCCAGGCACAATCCGCTCGGTGATCAGAAACCAAAACCCGGTCATTCGATCTGATGGCGGTTACATCCGCGACTATTTTTTCGTAGAGGATGGCGCTGCTGCTTATATGTTGCTAGCAGAACAATTGGCCGTAAAGCCAGAACTCAAGGGACA
>JBEBCV010000403.1:0-25151 GCA_041157505.1 Chloroflexota bacterium
ACGCCTGCTTCACGTGTATATTGGCGGATGATCATCTTTAATGCTTCGTCATTGAAGGCAATCTCGGTCTTGCGCAAACTGTTCTCACGGATCTGGCGCGGGATGAGATAGCCACGCGCGATTTGCGTCTTTTCAGACTCGGTGTAACCGGAGAGATAGATGATCTCCATACGGTCACGCAATGGACCGGGGATGTATTCCAATGTATTCGCTGTTGCAATAAAGAAGACCTGCGAAAGATCGTATGCTACTTCAAGGTAGTTATCGCGGAATTCACCGTTCTGTTCCGGGTCGAGTACTTCAAGTAAGGCAGAGGATGGATCACCGTGAAAATCATTGGTGAGTTTGTCCACTTCATCAAGCATAAAGACCGGATTTTTCGAACCAATGCGCCGCAATGATTGCAGAATCCGCCCGGGCATGGCTCCAATATAGGTACGGCGATGTCCGCGGATCTCAGCTTCATCACGTACACCACCCAGTGAGGCGCGGATGAACTTACGCCCCATGGCACGAGCGATGGACTGTCCGAGCGACGTTTTGCCCACGCCGGGAGGTCCTACAAAGCACAAGATCACACCTTCACGTTCACGACGGATCTGGTCTGTGGATTCTTCTTTTTTGTCATTGGCACGGTCCAAACGCAATTTGCGAATGGCAAGGAATTCAAGGATGCGGTCCTTTACATCTTCCAATCCGTAATGATCCTGGTTCAGAACCTGGCGAGCATGAGTAATGTCGAGGTTATCCTCTGTTCCAGCGGACCATGGCAACGATACCAATGTATCGAGATAGGTACGGATGACACCATATTCAGCGGCAGCAGTTGGAAGACGGGAGAGCCGGTCTAACTCGCGACGAGCCTGCTTATCTGCCTCTTCAGGCATCTTCGCTTCGTCGATCTTTTTTCGGAACTCATCGACCTCTTCTGATTGCTCGTCTCGTTCACCGAGTTCCCGCTGAATGGCTTTCATTTGTTCGCGGAGGAAATAATCGCGCTGGACCTTTTCGATCTCTCCACGCGCCTCATTCTGGATCTTTTGACCGATCTGCAATACTTCGGCTTCTCTTACCAGCAAGCCGATCAGTTTCTTCAACTTGTCGTAAACAGAATCGATCTCGAGGATTTCCTGCGCATCTTTCAGATCGATTCGCTGGAAATTCGCGATGGTGTAAACGGTTTGAAGCGGATCTTCGAGTGAAAGAATGGAGCTCGCCAACTCCTCCGGAAAGGAGGGAATCATTTGAGTGATTGCTTGGAATTGATCACGCGCATTACGGGCAAGCGCATCTGTTTCGATATTCTTCTCATCCACTTCGAGGGCACGGATGATCTTCGCTTTGAGATATGGCTCTTCCTGTACAAATTCCCCAAGGCGGAAGCGTTCCATGCCTTGCACCAACAAGCGGACAGTTCCATCGGGTGCACGCAGCAAACGATGGACAGTTGCGACCGTCCCAACCCGATAAAGCTCGTTCGGACCCGGCATTTCTTGTTCAGGATTGAGTGCAGCCACAAGCCCGACAAGTTTGTCGCCAGCGACGACATCATCCACCAGTTTGATCGAACGAGCCTGTCCCACAGTCAAAGGGACAGCAGTGTTCGGGTAAACAACCACACCGCGCAGAGGCAGGATCGGCAAGGTTTCGGGAAGACTCATTCTGTCGTTGTTGCCGTCAGACTGGGCTTCGTTCGAGCCGTCTTCTTTCTTTTGAAATTGCGAAAGGAATGAGTTCATGAACTGGTTCGAAAGCTCATCCTCGTTTTCGCCCATCATTTGGAGAAAGTTTTGCAAGCCAGATTGCCATTTTTGTGCAGGCATTGAGTTAACCTAATATTTCTTTTGGAAGGGTGATGGTCAGGAATCCATCCTGATATTCTGCCAGCGCGTTCTCAATGTTTACAGGACCGGGAAGTTTTACTAAATTTGCAAACTTACCGGAACGTATTTCCATTTGATGAACTGCGCGTTTGGCGGGAAAGTCGTGGCGAAAGCCTGTAATGTAAAGCGTATCATTCAAAACTGAGACGTCGAAGTTCTCCTCACGCATTCCCGCAATTTCCATGCGCACTACATAGGCTTCTTCTGTCTCATACACATCGGTTGGAGGATCCCAGACGCTGGACTTGACCTGCCAACTTACCGCGTGCAGGACGCCGCGCCTGACCTCCATGAGCGTTTCTCGAGTTTTTCGAATCACGGTAGGCATGGGAACGACTCCTTTTCTTACAATCTTACCAGCGCCCCCGGCGGGATTCGAACCCACAACCACCTGCTTAGAAGGCAGATGCTCTGTCCATTGAGCTACGGGGGCAATTTTCTTACATTTTACCTGACTACGCGGTCTCGGTGGGTTGACTTAACATGGGTCTCAAACCGCGATACACCCGCGGTCCGGCAATGGTCTTTAGAATAGTGTCGGCTGGTTTCCCTAATTTTTTACTCAGATCTTCAGCAGACATGGGAATATTGCCATTTGCAAGGAACAAACGGAAGATCGCCTCTACGATTGCGGTTCGCTGACTCACAAAATCAGGAAGCTGGGCGCAATGACTGATCAAGGCATGTTGCACACCATCAACCGGTTTGACCTCGGCAGTTTGCGGGTCGATCCAATCGATCATATCGCCTTCTTCCACATTCGCGAAAGCCTCTTGATGTTCGGCACAAAGGAAGGAACGCAAGAAAATATGCCAATCGCGTTCATTCTGCTGCCACCACTCAAAATCAATATGGAATGGAGTTTTGACTGTCGGCTTTAGGAGGCTCATTAGATCACCTCTTCATCGAGACGGAAGTGCAAGTCGCCAACATGTTTGAACATCAGGCTGGATTCCAATGCAGCAAAGATGGGAGCCGGCGGAACACGGCGAACAAGGTTCACCGCCGCATAAAGTTCCTGAGCATGGACGTGTCCTTGCGGGTTTGATTTGGCTAATTCACGCATGACCATTAAGAGTAAATCCTCGAAAGTACGCTTCTTTTCCCAGATCGGGTCGAGCGCTTTGAAATCAGGAACATGCACCACCATACGGTCATTAAATTCCGCGGTGATGGGTTGTTTAAGGGTGGCAAAGACAAAACCGCCATCGGAGCCTACCATCACAGTACGCACCCAATCTTTGGCAGCTCGTTGACTCTTCGCTTCAACAATGACCTCGCCAGGGTTCTCGCCCTTTCGGACCTGAACCAAGGAACCGGGAATCAACTGATGCGCTTTATACCATTCACGCAGACCAAACACGTACCCATGTTCCAACACCACCCAAGCCGGAATACGCTGCTTGGTCTTGCCATCCACCAAGGTAAAGCGGACACGAGGGGTTTCATATGCAGTTGGGAAAAGTTTCCGAGTCCTCTGAGAGACCGGCAATGTACCAGCGCGTAGATGCGGATAGATCAAAGTGATGGTGACAGAAGAAACCTCTTCACGAAGATCGCTCTCGTTCACCGTCAACTCATCATCAAGCTGGGCTTCCAGTGCAAGCATTTCAGGGGTTAGTGAGTCGCGATCATGTGGAACTTCAATGTAGCGAAGCGGCGGAGGAACATCCCGCACAAAGTCTGGTTCGAGGCGGCGCAAGCACCAAAGCACCTGCCCCGCAGGTCCCACTTCGTCGAATCGTTCATCATACTGCATCGCATAGTTCAAAGAAAATTCGACTAATTTGGGGTTTACACCTGTTGGTAATTCAGTATCTTTCATTAGATCAGCTGTGGTGAGTGGTTCACCACCAGCCATATCCAGCACTGCTTCCACAAGGTTCAACTGACCTTCATTAATATCCACTAAAAGTGCACGCGGGAACCAGCGACCTGCGATCTTCACCAAACCTTCATCGGCAGAGAAAGCAGCTTCGATCTTCTTTTCAAGAACAACTCCATGCTCATTGATGATCGCTGCAGAATTGATATCATCGGAACCAGGTTTTTCAGCGGGAGCATCATTCAATGTATGAGAAGCCAAACCTGCAGCAAACAAACGCTGGGCATTATCCTCAAAATCGACAGTAATGACATCAAAATCACCCACAGCCGGGTTCACACCAGGGCGAACCGCAGCCACTTTACCCCGCTGCCAAGCAATTGCAGGGAAAACCAACTCATCACCCACCGAATATTTTTCTTTGGGAAGAAATGGTTTACCTGCAGATTTTTGTTTCTCTTCTACTGCCTTTCGCTCTGCTTGAATACGCGTTTCAACAAACTCAGAAACAAGATCCCTGGTTGTAAGTGGGGTCTCGCGTTCAAAGAGAATCGTATGCAGATTTTCTACGTCTTGAGATGTAACCTGAAGATTTAACCAAAATTCGTTGGGAAGTGTAAATACGCCAATCATGTTCTGCCTTGTAATGTAATTATTCCTCTCACGAGGCGAACTGATTATACCTTCCTTGCGCAAAATCTCACAGGTCTATAACTTTCGTAAGAATTCACACAATTTCTCCATCCAGTTTTTATTACTTTCACGTACATTCGGGAAAATTACAAATAAAAGGACTTACAATGAAAAAAATAACTTTATCTCTCGCCTTGTTGTTGACTCTTTTTCTCCTTGCGGCTTGCGGAGGAAACACGCCTCAGACTCCGCCCGCAACCGATGCCCCAACCGAAACCTTGGAACAACCGACAGCTATTCCCGCATCCACAGATACTGCCATTCCTGCAACTGAAACAGCAACGGAAACGGCGCTCCCTGCAACAGAAGCAGTTGTAACAACAACGGTCAGTTATGCCGCCAGTGTAAAACCGATCTTTGATGCAAAGTGCATCAAATGTCATGGTATCGAATCGACCAAAGAAGGCTTGGATATGCAAACCTACGAGAACGTGATGGCAGGTTCACGCAATGGGACTGTTATCACCCCCGGTGACGCCGCCAACAGTGTGCTGGTGGACTTGATCATTCGTGGCAAAATGCCAAATCGTGGCGCAAAACTCAGCGATGAAGAGATCCAGATCATCACAGATTGGGTAAATCAAGGCGCACTGAACAACTAAATTTTGACCCTAACATCTCTCACCACAGAGAATACCTAAGTTACATTGGGTATCCTCTGTGGTGAATTATTTAAATCTGCTCAGTTAGATGATATATAATTACTAAACTCATGAGCGAACAATCCTCTTATCAGCCAAAGCCTATCATCCAACCCCAGCGAACACAGTTCCTCACAAATTTCAAATTGCCTGATGTCAGTTTTTGGCAAGATGATCCCACCACCACCCAACCGATCAACTTCAACCAAATGGCAACCATGACCCGCGGAGTTATCATCCGTGCCGGGCAAGGGACCTATGAGGACCGCGTCTTCAAAACTTCGTGGAAGAATGCCAAAAATGCGGGTCTGATCCGCGGGTCGTATTGGTTTTACGATAGCCGTGTGAATCCCAAACGCCAAGCTGAGAAATGGGTGGAAGTGTTGGGCAGCGACACCGGCGAAATGGAAATGTGGTGTGACTACGAAGACCGATATGGTGGTCCATATGGCGGCTGGCGAAACTGGTTTGATTTCATGGAACGCATTAAAGCGCTGCTGCCAGATAAAAAATTAGGGGTATACACTGGCTACTATTACTGGCAGGAATTTGCTCCAGGCATCAACTATTTTGCTCAATACCCTTTGTGGATCGCATGGTACAACCCGACACCGCCGCTTGTCCCGCCTATCTGGCAGGATTGGACTTTCTGGCAATTCACCGATGATGGCGATGGCACTCTCTTTGGTGTTGAAAGCCGCGAGATCGATCTAAACTATTTCAAAGGCAGCGAAGCCGAATTCCTTGCTCGTTACCCTGCTCCACAAACCACCCAAGCAACTCTGATCGCTAAATTTGGAAATACCCTCGTCGAATACAGGAGAGTCTCATGACCAAGTACAGTATGACCCCGTTGAACAGTGGAACCCGACTGCGCACAGACCACACTACATTTGCGACAGTCATCTCCTCTTATGGGCGAGGACAATTAGTCGTTGGGGACCAGTTGTGGGAAGCTCCGGCAGACGGTAATGAAGTAAAAAAAGGCGATAAATGGTTACATGTCACTTCCGTAGACGGTGTCAACCTCACCGATACAGGCTGGATGGCATACATTCACAAAGGAATAGTGATCTGCAATAACTTTACTGAAATTGAAGAACCCCCTCCTCCACCCGCGCCTATTTTCCCAGAGTCCTTTACACTTACAGATCCAAGCGGCGCCAAAGCGGAATACAAGTTCGTGAGAATTATTGAAGAATAGATCATACCTGTAATGTAGACACATCCACTTATAGAAATAATATTCATTGCCAAGGAGAAAGTAAATAATGCGAAAACGAAATTGGAGATTTGTACTTGCTGGTGTTTTTCTACTTGTAGTAGCTGCTTTATTGTTCTTTGGTTTGTCAGCCATAGCATCTCAATCCACAGATCCGGCAATGGTGGTGCGCACTGCTGGGCAAACTTCAGGCGTTTTCGGTGGCATCGGAGTGGCATTGATTATTGCGGGGTTGATCGGCAAGAAAGCCTAAGTCATTCTTTTATATGGTTCTAGACACCTTCCAAATGGAAGGTGTCTTTTTTTTGTTTAATTACAAGAACTCTCACACAACCATTTTTGATACACATGGATTTCCTTACTGAATTCTTAACCAAAAATCCTTGACCTAACTACCCCTGAGGCGTAAAATACGATTAATCGGATTAATCAATTTTATGCTCCGTGACCGAGTTTCCCCAAACATTTCTGAATTTCTAAAATACCTTGCCGCGCACCCCGAAGCGGAAAATAACCTTCCTCCCCTCGCTGAATTAAGCCGTGAATTGGGCGTGGGGGTTGCCGCTTTGCGTGAACAGCTCGAGGTGGCGAGAGCGCTTGGATTGGTAGAAGTCAAGCCGCGTACGGGAATGAGGCGCAAGCCCTACAATTTTGCTCCAGCGGTAATGCAAAGTCTCGACTATGCGATCGCACTCAACAAAGATCATTTCGTCGCCTTTGCAGACTTACGTCAACACATCGAAATTGCATACTGGCATCAAGCTGTTCGTTCGCTAACGCCTGAAGACCACAAAGCTTTGCGTGATCTCGTTGACCGTGCCTGGGAAAAATTGCGTGGTACGCCACCCGAAATTCCACACCCTGAACATCGCGAACTTCATCTCACCATTTATCAGCGTTTGGGAAACCCGTTTGTAACCGGTATATTGCAATCTTATTGGGATGCCTACGAAACTGTGGGTTTGAACTTTTTTACCGATTACAACTATTTGACCGAAGTCTGGAATTATCACCAGAAAATGGTCAATGCCATTTGTGCCAATGACGTGGAGGGCGGGTTCAAAGCCCTCTCCGAGCATACGGATCTGATCCACCAATTAATTTCATCGTCGCAATGACGAAAAACCTTTCGAGGAGTTCCATGAACAAGATAGTGAACGATTTTTCGATCACCGTTGGTACGAAGAACGGTTCCGGCAGCTCCACTGCCAACAATACCATTTTGAGGTCCATCTTTAAGATGGGCATCCCCGTCTCTGGCAAGAACCTGTTCCCTTCCAATATCCAAGGTCTGCCGACTTGGTACACCATTCGTGTTAACAAGGATGGATTTATTGCGCGGAAGGAAACCAGCGACATTGTCATCGCGATGAATCCCGATTCATTCGCAAAGGACCTCGCATCAGTCACGCCGGGGGGAGCATTTTTCTACGCTGATGACATCAAGCAGCCCATCACCCGCGTAGACATCGCCATCTACCCGATGCCGATCAAGTCCATCGTCAAGAATGACCCGAATGTCCCTACAGATTTCCGTGAGTTGGTGGGCAATATGATCTATGTCGGTGTACTTGCACAAATCATCGGTATGGATATGGAAGCCATCCGCGCTGCTTTGACATTCCATTTCAAAGGCAAGCAGAAGCCCATTGATATGAACTTCAATGCGCTGAAAGCGGGCGCCGATTGGGCAGCAGCCAACCTTGAAAAGAAAGACCCCTTCCAACTTGAAAAAATGGATAAGACCGATGGCATGATCATGGCAGACGGCAACACCGCTGCTGCTCTTGGCTCGATCTTTGGCGGTGTTCAGTTCACTGCATGGTATCCCATTACTCCGGCTTCTTCACTGGCTGAGTCCCTCAACGATTACCTGCCTGTTCTTCGCAAACGTGAAGATGGCAAGCATACATATGCTGTTGTTCAGGCAGAAGATGAACTTGCCGCACTTGGTATGGCGATCGGTGCTGGTTGGTCCGGTTTGCGTTCCATGACATCGACCTCTGGTCCTGGTCTTTCCCTCATGACCGAGTTTGCTGGCTTGGCTTACTATGCTGAAGTTCCCGTGGTGATTTGGGATGTTCAGCGTATTGGTCCGAGCACCGGTTTGCCGACCCGCACCTCACAAGGTGATCTTACCTTTACTGCTTTCATCGGTCACGGTGATTCACACTCCGTCATCCTTTTGCCAGGTGACGTATACGAATGTTTTGAATTCGGTTGGAAATCTTTCGATATCGCCGAACGCCTTCAGACCCCGGTCTTCGTTCTGAGCGATCTCGATATGGGTATGAACCAGTGGATGAGCAAGCCTTTCCAATATCCTGAAACCCCCATGGATCGCGGTAAGATCCTTTGGGAAAAAGACCTTGAAGAACTCAAAGGCAATTGGGGACGTTACCTCGACAAAGATGGCGACGCGATCCCCTACCGCACCATTCCCGGCAATAAGCATCCGCTTAGCTCGTACTTCACCCGCGGAACTGGTCACGATGAATACGCCAAGTACACTGAAGACTCTGGTGTGTACATCAAGAACATGGAACGCCTCGCTCAAAAGCAGATCACTGCCAAGCAATATGTCCCTGCGCCAGTATTGCATGAAAAGAAAGGTGCATCGATTGGCATCATCGCCTTTGGCTCCACTGAAAACGCAATTTTTGAAGCCCAGGCTCAGCTTGAGCAGGAGAATGGCGTCAAGTCTGAATTCCTGCGATTGCGTGCCATTCCCTTCACCAAGGAAGTCGATGCATTCATTGAGAAGTACGATCAGATCTTCGTGGTTGAAATGAACCGCGATGGGCAGTTGCTGCAACTCTTGTACACCGAGTATCCTCAGTATGCGATGAAGTTCAAATCGGTGGCATTTCACGATGGTTTGCCTGCAGCGGCAAAATGGGTCCGTGAAGGGATCTTGGCGAAATTCGAGAAGACAGGCAGTCAGAAGTTGGCAGCTGGTTCAAAGGCGAAGAAAACTGTTGCGAAGGCAAAGGCAGCCCCGGCTAAGAAGGCGGCGGTGAAGAAGTCTGCAACCAAGAAGCCTGCCAAATCCAAATCCGCTGTCAAGACCAAGCGGAAGTAGTTAACGGTAACGAAAAGGAGTAAAAGACTATGAGCGAAACTCTTCCCATGGCTGGCGCCCCCGCGAACGTGAACGGCGTTGGCTTGAGCAAAAATGATTATCGTGGCGCGCCCAGCACATTGTGCCAGGGCTGCGGTCACAACTCGATCTCAAATCAGATCGTTACTGCGATGTACGAGATGAGCGTACTGCCTGAAGATGTCATCAAGTTTTCCGGCATCGGTTGTTCGTCCAAGTCGCCAACCTACTTCATGAACCGCAGCTTTGGTTTCAACTCGCTGCATGGACGTATGCCGTCCATTGCCACCGGCGCGTTGTTCGGTGATGCGCACATGAAGGGCATCGGTGTTTCTGGCGATGGCGACAGCGCCAGCATTGGTATGGGTCAGTTCAAACATGCCATGCGCCGCAATGTGAATATGGTTTACATCGTGGAGAACAACGGCGTTTACGGTCTGACCAAAGGTCAATTCTCTGCGACAGCCGAAAAAGGGTTGCATCTCAAGAAGCAAGGCGAGAATCCTTACATGCCGGTGGATATCTGCATGGAAGGTCTAATCTCCAATGCAACTTTTGTTGCACGTTCTTTTGCAGGCAACCCGAAACAGGTAAAAGAACTTCTCAAAGCTGCCTTTGCACACAACGGCATTGCTGTGCTCGACATCATCAGCCCCTGTGTGACCTTCAACAATCAGGAAAACGCCTACCACTCCTATGCATGGGGTAAGGATCACGAAGAACCTTTGCATGAAATTTCCTATATCGCTCCTCGCAGCGAGATCATGCTCGAACAGGAAATGAATGAAGGTGAAGTTCGCGAAGTTGCCATGCACGATGGTTCCACGGTCATCCTCAAGAACCTTGAAAAGGGATACGACCCCACCAATCGCATGCTGGCTCTGCAGGCGCTCGAAGAAGCCCAACAGAACAATTGGCTGCTCACCGGCTTGATCTACGTCAACACAACCAAGCCCGCACTCACCGATATTTACAACCTCGTTGACACTCCGCTAAACCGCTTGACCGAACCCGATCTTCGCCCAGACCGCGCAATGATCGACAAGATCAACGGGTTGATGTTCTAATTTCAACCTCACTCAGCCCCTCTCCTTAAAGAGAGGGGTTTTTATTTTATAATTTCATCTCAATGAGAATTCCAGAGAACGAAATTCAACTCGAATACATCCGCGCATCGGGTCCGGGAGGACAGAACGTAAACAAGGTCGCGACGGCTGTTCAACTACGCTTTGACGTGGCCAACTCCCCGTCGCTCGGTTCTGACTTAAAAGGACGGCTGATACAGCTTGCTGGAAAACGCGTCAACACTGAAGGTGTTTTGATCCTTGAAGCAAAACGATTCCGCACCCAGGAAGCGAACCGAGAGGATGCGCTGGCAAAATTTTATGAATTGATCAGGAAAGCCAGTGAGAAACCCAAGACGCGTCACAAGACCAAGCCTACAAAGGCATCGAAAGAAGAAAGAATTAAGGAAAAGAAAAAGCGCGGCGAGACAAAGAAATTACGAAAAGCTCGCTTTGAAGATTAAGTTCGTAGTGGGAGTCAATCTACTCAATTTAACCTAATTTGAGTTTATTTATAAACATCGCATCCTCAACCCGTGGACACCCACGGGTTTTGTGATATTCACCATTTGAAAAACAACATCTTTTGTGCAACAATTTTCCTAGAAAGGAATCTCCATAACTGAGCGGTTGGTGAACAATTTTGGCTGGGAGTTGGAAAACAAAACATGAACAACACGATTATTTCAGTAAATGGCTTTCGAAAGACATACGGTGATTTTGTTGCAGTGGATGATGCAACATTCGATGTAAAACAAGGCGAGATATTCGGGTTACTCGGTCCAAATGGAGCTGGCAAGACCAGTACCCTGGAGTGCCTTGAGGGTTTGCGTGCGCCAAACGGCGGCTCACTGCGAGTGGCGGGAATCGACCCGTCCAGCAAATTCCACGAGCTGAAGAATTTGATTGGCGTCCAATTACAATCGGCGGGGCTGCCTGAAAGCATCACCCCAGAAGAAGCGATGAAGTTCTTCTGCGCCTACCACAATACGTCTCCCCGGATGGACCTATTGGAAAGATTGGGATTGTCCGACAAGTTGAAATCCCAATTCTATGAGCTATCCACCGGGCAGCAACGCCGGCTTGCGCTGGCACTGGCAATTGCCCACAATCCCAAAGTCTTATTCCTCGACGAACCCACTGCCGGTCTTGATGTTGCAACCCGTGTCGAATTGCATGACATGATGCGGGAGTTGCAATCAGGAGGCACCACCATTGTCCTTGCTACCCACGATATGGCGGAAGCAGAACAAATGTCAGACCGGGTGGCAATCATGTTAAGAGGCAGGGTCGTAAGTACAGGCACGCCACTTGAGATCACAGCAACCGGTGCAGGGCTGACCAAAATATCCGTGCGCACGCAATCTGCCTGCCTTGCCAACAACAGTACTTCTTTCCCCGCAATTACCCAGCACATGACACGAGATGAATACATCACTTTCTTTAGCACCAATGTGGGACCTTCCGTCTCCGCCATTATTGCATATATAGAAAACCAACATGACACGCTAATCGATCTACGAGTGGAGCGTCCTTCACTGGAAGACCGTTTCCTTGAGATCACAAACTCTGGAGCCGACCAATGAACGCATTCATCCATCACTTTTCTTTTGAATTTAGATCTGGCATTCGCCATAAACAATTACTACTGATGAATTACTTATTCCCATTGGGTTTTTACCTGATGATGGGATTCGTCATGGCAGAGATCAACCCGCCCTTCCGTGAGAATATCATACCGGCGATGATCGTATTCGGCGTACTGGCTGCAACCTTGCTGGGGATTCCCGACCCGTTGGTCAATGCCCGTGAAAATGGAGTGTTCCGCAGCTACAAGATAAACGGAATCCCATCCACCTCGATACTGATCATACCGGCATTGACGACCGCCTTGCACATGTCGATTGTTGCGGCAATCATCACCACAACTGGATCATTTTTATTCAAAGCTCCCCTGCCAGTGAATTGGTTCAATTTTTTATTGATCTTTCTTGCCCTGGCTTTTGCCTGCGCAGGCTTGAGCATTTTGATCGGTGTAGTCTCTCCCAGCTCACGCATGACCGTGCTATGGTCGCAGATCATTTTCGTACCATCCATGCTTCTTGGTGGGCTCATGGTTCCTTACAGTTTGTTGCCAGAAATCGCCGGGAAATTTGCCCAACTTCTACCTGCCACCCACGCCATGAATGCCTTTGATGGATTGGCAATGGGCAGAGTTGCACCTTTCTCTCCATGGGCATCGGTCATCATGCTGTTTGCCAGCGGATTGATCGCATTTGGACTGGCTGCCTATCTATTTAGCTGGGATAGCCGCAACACGTCCCGGCGCGGTCACCCGTTGCTGGCGCTGCTGGTTCTTCTGCCATACGTTGTAGGTATATTTTTGCAGTAACAGAAGTATTGCGATTTCGATATAATCGGGGACTATGCATAAACACCATACATTCGCAGGTTTGATAGCTGGTCTTACTGCCGCCTCGATCTGGGGCGGCATGTATGTTGTCAGCAAGGTGGTTTTGGAGGTGATCCCTCCATTCACCTTGTTATTGATCCGGCTCATCATGGGCGCACTTGGGTTGGGGATCGTTATTTATTTCCGAAATCGAAAAGCATCCACTTCAACACCGATCACGAAAGAGATCTTTTGGAAAAGTTTTCTTGTTGGTTTTGTGGGGTATGGAATTTCGCTCGGTTTCCAATTTGTGGGGACAAAACTTTCCACTGCGTCCAACGGGTCTTTGGTCACCTCGGCAACTCCCGCATTTGTTTTGATCTTTGCGCCGTTCCTATTGGGTGAAAAGCCAACAACAAGGCGCATCATTGCACTTGTCCTCTCTACTCTTGGCGTGCTCGCAGTCATTGACCCCCGCACAGCAGAACTTTCGCCTTCTCTTTTTTGGGGCAATATGAGTCTGCTCGCTGCAGCGTTGACTTGGGCGCTCTATTCGGTTTTGGTGCGCAAAGTATCGCAGACACAAGACCTTCTCACCTCCAGCACCATCATGCTGCTTGGTGGGATTCCCTCCAGCCTAGCGTTCACTATTTGGGAAATCAATACCCAAGGCGTTGGCGAGATCACGCTGGGTATCTTCGGCGGGTTGCTCTTCCTTGGCATTATCTCAACGGCTATTGCCATGTTCCTTTGGAATTACGCCTTTGCCGAATTGCCCGCCGCTGTTGCATCGCTCACCTTTTTCGCGCAACCCGTCGTTGGGACGTTACTAGGTTGGTTCTTTCTTTCAGAACAGATCACATCCCTGTTCATCCTTGGTGGGGTACTGATCGGCATTGGGATCATCATCGCTTCAAGGGAGTAAAAGGCAGGAAGCGCTGAATCAAGGATCGGTTAAAAAAGAAGCGGATGCAGCAAAATGCATCCGCTTCTTTTTTGTTAATTTATTTTTTCTCTGCCATTTTCCGCGCCAGCGATAATGTAGGGTCACTTGCCACAGTGTGGAGAAGAGCCATGTTAGGCGGGCGTTGTTCGCCGATCGGGAAACCGCAAACCAACACCACCTGCTGTCCCGAACTGATGCCTGACTTCAACAGCACAGAGTCCACTTCTGAAAGCATGTCGTCCATGGTCTTGGCAAATTTCACAAGATGCGGACGAACGCCCCAGAGGAATGCCAACTGATTGAATGTTTCGCGCTCGGGGGTGAAGGCCAGGATCTGCTTCGATGGTCGCGCCTTGGACATGAGCCAGGCGGAACGTCCGCGCATGGTGAAGACAGAAACGGCTTGCACTTCGGGGTCGCTTGCCAACACATTCGATGCGCGCGCCATCGATGCCGCATCAGACTCACCCAAGCCTGCCTTTGCGTCCTGACGGCTTCCCCACTCTTTGAAGTGAGATTCAGCCTCAGAAACAATGCGTGACATCATCTCGACCGCAAGGCTGGGGTATTCACCTGAAGCCGTTTCTGCTGAAAGCATAACAGCATCGGTACCATCGAAGACCGCATTAGCAACATCGGAAGCTTCAGCACGAGTAGGAAGCGGATTTTGGATCATCGATTCAAGCATCTGTGTTGCTGTGATCACCAGCTTGGCTTGAGCATTCGCAGCACGGATGATCATCTTTTGCAGAGGAGGCACTTGTTCTGGCGGAAGTTCCACACCAAGGTCGCCACGGGCAACCATCACGCCATCCACCACTTCGAGGATCTCATCCAGTTGGTCCATTGCTTCAGGCTTCTCCAGCTTGGCGATCAGCAAGGGTTCATGTTTTCCAGCAGAGTATTCCTTGATGGCAGCACGAACTTCACGAACATCATCCGCACTGCGAACGAAGGAAATCGCAACGGCGTCCACTCCTTGAGAGATACCAAAAGCAAGATCGGCTTTGTCTTTTTCGGTAAAGCCCGCAATACGCAACTTAACACCAGGAAGGTTGATACCCTTGTGTGAAGAAAGTGCGCCGCCTACTTTCACGGTGGCGTGAACCTGCCGTCCTTCTGCAGAAATGACCTGCAAAGCAAGACGCCCATCATCCAACAAGAGCTTATCGCCCTTTTGGACGGAGTCAAATAGCTCACGGAAGTCGACTGGGATCAACTGGCAGCCATTTTGAGGCGGAGTATCTTTAGTGGCATAAAGGCACACTTCTTCATTCACTGAGAGCTGAAGCGGCACTTCCAATTTTCCAACACGGATCTTTGGACCTTGCAAGTCCTGCAAAATGCCAACCGGCATATTAAGTCGTTGAGATACTTCACGAATTCGCTTTACGCGGACCGCATGTTGTTCATGAGTACCGTGAGAGAAATTCAAACGGGCAACATTCATGCCCGCTTTGATCAGGGATTCCAACGCCTGCTCAGAATCTGAGGCGGGTCCGATTGTTGCTACAATTTTTGCATTACGCATGGTGCATTCCTATCAATTTTAATGAGTGTAAGTTTTGTTCCGATTATAGGTAAAAGATTAGGTAACCTAACCGGGCTGTCTCGCTGTGTGGAGTATAAGCCTTCGGACGAGTTAGTTTTACCACACAACTATCATCTGGTTAACAAAAAAACCGGTTTGGAGTTACGACTCCAAACCGGTTCGATTGTGCATTTTTCTACAAGTAATGCAGCTCTTTTGCCTGTTTTTGCAACTCATCGTGGAAGATCGGGTTCGCTACTTTGATCAAGGCTTGAGCACGCTGACGAATGGTCTTGCCGTACAAATCGGCAATTCCATACTCTGTCACCACAAAGCGGACGTGATTGCGGCTCGTGACGACGCCTGCGCCCGGTTTAAGCATGGCTGTGATCTTGCTAATCTTGGTGCCATCTCGCATGGTCGCTGTGCTGGGCAAAGCGATGATGGGAACGCCGCCCTTGGAGCGGGATGCGCCGTAGATAAAGTCTAACTGTCCACCTACCCCACTGTACAGTTTGGGACCGATACTATCGGCACAAACCTGACCAGTGAGATCCACCTCTATGGCTGAGTTTACTGCCACCATCCGTTCGTTCTGTGCAATGATGAATGGATCATTCACATACTCGGTTGGGTGCATTTCAACCATGGGATTATCATTGACCCACTCATACAGTTTTTGGGTGCCAAGGATAAAGCCAGCCACGATTTTGCCAGGGTGCAGCGATTTGCGTGCATTCGTCAGAACACCGGCATTGACCAATTCGATCACACCATCTGAGAATAATTCGGTGTGAATGCCTAGGTCACGTTTATCCATCAGGAATTTCAAGACCGCATCCGGGATGGAACCAATGCCCAATTGCATGGTCGCGCCATCGGGGATGAGCGAGGCAACGTGTCCGGCAATACCTTGCACAATGTCTGCATCGCCTTCGGCTGCCATTCTGTGTTCAGGGATCGGGTAGTTGACCGGCACGATGTAGTTCAAACGGCTAACATGGATGAACGAATCACCCAAGGTGCGCGGCATTTGGTCGTTGACTTCGGCTATGATGATTTTGGCAGATTCGGCTGCAGATTTGGTCAAGCCCACTTCCACGCCGAGGCTGCAAAAACCATGTTCATCTGGTCTGGAGACGTGAATGAGCGCTACATCCACAGGCAATACGCCGCGTTTGAACAAGAGCGGGAATTCTGAAAGAAGAACGGGGGTAAAGTCTGCCCGACCTTCTTGAACAGCTTTGCGAATATTGGCACTGATGAACATGGAATTCACACGTAAGTGACCTTCCATCTCAGGGCTGACATAATCCGCGCCGCCAATGGTCAAAGCCTGGCAAATTTCGACGTCGGTCACATTGGGGGCATAATCGACAAGAGCCGATAAAAGCATCTTTGGGACAGAGACGTTGCCGGTCAGAAAGATGCGGTTACCAGATTTGACCTGCTTGATTGCTTCCTCCGCTGTCGTCACGCGGGATTGATAAATGGAGGCTGCATTCATTCTTTCACCTCCGCACTCAAGCGAACAAGATTTAGCATCCTGCCTTGATGAGTGTTCACAGCGGCTTCTATGGAAGAGTCGTTCTTCATGGCAGCATCTATTCCGTTATTGGCGATCTCAGAAATAAAGGGGATGGCTGAGTTCAAGAATACATGGCTGGCAGTACGTGCCACAGTACTGGCGATATTCGGAACACAGTAATGAACAATACCTTCTTCTACAAAGGTTGGGTTGTCATGCATGGTCGGGCGGGATGTTTCCACACATCCGCCCTGGTCAATACTAACATCAATGATGACCGAGCGCGGCTTCATGGCACGCACCATGTCGCGGGTAACGACCACAGGTGCACGCTGCCCTGCAACCAGAACAGCACCAACGACCACATCGGCAAAAGCTGTGGCTCTTTCAATATTCCGTTGGGTTGCCATCATGGTCACCACGCCGGGTAATCTATCGTGAATATTTTCCAGAGCCGCCATGTTCTTATCCAACACAGTGACGTGTGCACCTGCATTTTGCATGGCACGCGCCGCTGATGTACCTACCGCACCGCCGCCAATGATAACCACTTCAGCGGGCGGCACACCCGGCACGCCGCTCAACAGGATGCCTTTCCCACCACGATTGGTCTGCAGCCAACGCGCTGCGATCTGAGCAACCATTGCACCGCAGATCAAACTGAACGGACGCAAGACCACACGTCCGCCTTGAGTGTCTGTGATCTGTTCATAAGCCAGCGCAGTGATCTTCTTTTCCAGAAGCAGATCGATCTGGTCTTGGGATGCAGAAGCCAGATGTAAAAATCCAGCCAAAATAGCACCGTCTTTTACCCATTCCATTTCTTGTTTCTGAGGACGGGAAACCTTCAATAAAAAGTCTGCCCGACCAAATACTTCCTGCGGAGAAAAGGCAATGCGTGCTCCTGCCCGTTCATAGTCCTGGTCTTTGAAACCAGCCCCGGCCCCAGCCTCATGCTCAACGAAGACCTGATGCCCGAAATGGGTCAGTATCTCAACACCGGCGGGAGATAAACCAACACGATATTCAAACGGTCGGCTTTCTTTTGGAATTCCAATATACATGGTGCCTCCATAAAAAGACCCTAGAGGTACAAATCCTTTAGGGTCTGGTTTAATTTCTTACGGCATATTGAGCGTTTCGCGTATAGCAGGTAATGCCCAATCTATCGTTTCTTTATCAATAACAAGGGGTGGCGCAAAACGGATGACATTATCGTGCGTCTCCTTGGCAAGGATGCCTTTGCTCTTAAGTGCTTCACAGAAGCGACGAGCTCCACCTGCTTCAGGTTTGAGTTCCACACCAATGAGCAAACCCTTTCCGCGAACTTCTTTCACATGCGGGCTGGGGATCTCACTCAACTGTTCCACAAAGTAAGTTCCCAGTTCTGAGGCACGATCTGCCAGTTTTTCTTCACGCAAAACTTTCAACGATGCACGAGCCACTGCCGCAGCAAGCGGATTTCCACCAAAAGTGGAGCCGTGCTCGCCAGCCGTGAACAAGCCTAAGATGGGTTTGTCTGCCAGAACGGCAGATACGGGGTAAAAGCCGCCAGAAAGCGCCTTACCCACGATTACAACATCCGGGCGGACGTCTTCATGATTTGCGGCAAACAGCTTCCCGGTTCGACCGAGACCCGTTTGAATTTCATCCGAAATATAAAGCACATTATGCTTCTTGCAGAGTTCCGCTACCTTTTTCAAATATCCAGCAGGCGGCATGATAACACCGGCCTCACCCTGGATCGGCTCCAGCAAGATCGCGGCAGTATTGGGTGTGATCGCCTTTTCGAGCGCATCGACATTCCCGTACTCGACCACCACAAAGCCTGGTGTGAATGGACCGAAATCATCACGATAGAGCGGTTCGGTGGAGAATGAAACAATGGTGACCGTGCGCCCGTGGAAGTTGTTACCCGCCACTATGATTTCCGCCTGATGGCGCGGCACTTTCTTGACCTGATAGGCCCACTTGCGAGCAAGCTTTACCGCCGTCTCGACCGCTTCAGCGCCCGAGTTCATTGGCAGGGACATATCGTAACCGGTCATCTCAGAGAGTTCTTTGTAGAGAAGCGGTAATTGGTCGTTACGGAAAGCCCGCGAAGTGAGCGTGACTTTCTTTGCCTGATCCAACAACGCCTTCAATATTTCAGGGTGGACATGTCCCTGATTCACAGCAGAATATGCAGAAAGACAATCGAGATATTTCTTGCCTTCCACGTCATAAACCCACACCCCTTCTGCTTTTTCGATCACAACGTCTAGAGGGTGGTAGTTATGTGCGCCGTATTGCTCTTCGATCTTGATAAATTCCTGAGTATTCATGAAATAGGTATCCTCTAAAAAATATTGGTTTCTTTTTATTTATGCAACATCGAACAAACGCGCCAAGATCGCCTTTTGCGCGTGCAGACGGTTGTGAGCCTGTTGGAAGATCACAGAATGCGGACCATCCGCCACCTCATCGGTTAACTCGTGGTTGCGGTGCGCAGGCAAACAGTGCATCACGATCACGTCTTTATCCGCTTCACTGACCAGTTTGGCATTGACCTGATACGGCGGGAAGATCTGTTCGCGCTTGGCGGTTTCTTCTTCCTGCCCCATGCTGGTCCAGGTATCGGTGTAGATCACATGCGCATTCTTGACCGCTTCATGAGGGTCGCGGACAAAGGTCAACTTGCTGCCGGTCTTCTTGGCAATGTTCTGAGCGATCTCCACAGCCTGCGGGTTGACGTCGTACCCTTCGGGCGTACCAACGGTCACATTCCAACCCAACTGCGCCGCTACATGCATCAGCGAAACGGTGACATTATTTCCGTCACCAATATAACTAACATTCAAGCCTTTGGAGTCTTTTCCAAATTTTTCAATGATGGTCAACGCATCCGCCATGCCCTGGCAGGGATGGTTGTAATCGCTCAAACCGTTGATAACGGGGATATCTGACCATTTGGCAAGTTCCACGACATGGGCATGGTCAAAGGTGCGAGCCATCAATGCCTGAACATAACCAGAGAGTACTCGTGCAATATCCGCAATGGATTCGCGCTTGCCCAAACCGATCTCATTCGGAGAAAGGTACAAGGCGTCGCCGCCGCAATGTCGCATCGCCATATCGAACGAAACGCGTGTGCGCAGGCTCGGCTTCTGGAAAATCATTCCAAGCACTTTGCCTTGAAAAATGGGCTTGTTGCCCTTCTTGAAATATTGTTTCTTGAGTTTAACAGCAAGGTCTAACAGGTCTTCAATTTCTTCTGGCGAATAGTCAGAAATCGCAATAAAGTCCTTCATGTTTGCTCCTCGGGGGAAAGTATATCTTTTTTAGCCTATTTTGCCATGTTTCAAGCATCACGCAAAGAATATGACAAATTACGCACTGCGAACCTTTTTCCAATAGCGCATCAAGCCGTCTGCGCTCATTGCTACTGGGTTAGAAAGCGAATACGCGCGAACCACATCTTCGCTCAGGTTCTTCGCTTTGCTTTCCTCTTCCATCCACACTGTAAATTCTTCGCGCAGCAGCTCAATGGATGGGTCACGTTCCATGACCGTTTCGAGCCATTTTTCCATCGCAGCCAGCGTTTCATCGAGTGTATTCAAATGCCACTGCACATCATCGAATATCCCAAAATGAGTTGGGGCGATGTGTGCAAAACCCATTCCACGCAAACGAGCCAAACTCTCACGCCAGCGCCCAAAGTGCAATTCTGGCGGCGGCATTGGCGCTCGCAAATATTGAAATCCCGGAATTCGCACCCCGCCCACATCACCGCTGAAGCACACATCTTCAAAAGCATAGGAATAATGATGTTCTGCATGCCCCGGCGTATTGACCGGAAGGAATCGCAAATTACCGATGACGATCTCCTCCGCATCATTCGGGATCTTGAGTTGATTCTGCGCTACAGGCAGGAACTCACCCCACAATGTATCCATCCTATCTCCATAAATGCGGGTTGCACTGGCGATCAACTTCTCAGGGTTAAGCAAATGCGGGGCACCAATGGGATGTACATAAATCTCCGCACCCTGACGAGACAACCATCCTGCCGCACCTGCATGATCAAGATGGATGTGCGTGAGCAAGATATGGGTCACGTCTCGGGGAGATAAGCTTTCTTTTGCCAGACCAGCCTCGAGCGCGGGAAGAGTCGAGCCGGGTCCACTTTCGATTAAGACAACAGCATCGCCTTGTCGGATCAAATACGAGGCGATGGCTTGAGACTTACCTTGAAAATTTAAATCGATCGTTACAATACGGGTTTTTGCCATGCATGCATTTCCTGAAATTTAAAATTAGAAGATATTTCTGCAAGCGCCTGCGGAAGGTCGTCATCGCAAGATACAGTGATGACAGGCACACGCCGTTCTTTAATAGCTGGTACCAATTCAGCAGTACCAGAGGGTCCATCAAAAGACTTCGTATTTAATAATACAACAACAGGAGAAAGATAACGAAAAAGCAGGTCGTCGACCGCCTGCAAAAGGTCTGAACGGATGGTAGGAGTAACGAGAATGACAGTTGAGCCTTGCGGTAATACTGCTGCTTGAGTTGCAACCAAACCTGCCAGCGAAAGATTGCCATCCGCTTTAACGAATGCAAGAGTTTCAAGGATCTTTGCCTCCTGCCTTTCGCTCCGTTCTGCAGGAAGAACGGTGAACGTCTGCCCGGCTGTGGCAAACCCCACCGCACGCCGTTGACGGAGAAAGTAATGCGCCAATGAAGCCGCAATGCTAACCCCATATTCAAGGGTGGAAGGTGGCAGTTTGATCTTTGGGCGTTTCGTAAGCAGCATGTCATGCAGCGCCATTTCCTGCTGTTCGTGGCGTTTCTGGTAATGCACCATTTGCTGAGCATCAAGATAGATCCAGATCTCTGCCTGCGGGTCTTGTTCGAATTCCTTAACCATCAAACGATTACGTCTTACGCTGGTGGGCCAGTGAATTCGTTTCATAGCATCACCATGGACGTATTCACGTACGCCTGCCGCATGCGGAGTGATATCTGGTGATTTTTTCCGAATCACCTGTCCACCCGTCAAAACCCCTTGCGGCGTTTGGAACGAATAAATTTCGTGGATCATTGGAAATACGATCAGAGCATCTTTCGACTTGAATTCTTTACTGGCAGTAAACAAGCCGAACGGATCACCAGTCGTAACACGGGTTGGTCCCAGTTCGAACCTGCCGCGGCGCGTTAACCAGGTACGTGCGTTGTAACTCCGCAATTGCTTTCCAGTTACCAACGTGAATAAGCGCGAGCCTGCAGCAAACGGCAAGGTGGATTTATTGAAAAGTTCGATCCATGGGGCTGGTAACCTGCCGCGGTTGTTCAACTTGAACGTTTCTTCAAAGACATCTCCAACATTGGCACGTAGTTCCCGTGCTACCCGTTCAAAGATCAAGCCACGAATCACCCACCTTGTCCATCCCCAGCCAAATAATGCCAGAAGAACACTACTATATAAAAAACGGGAAAAGATCGGCGCTCCATTCACCAGAACACCGATCAAGCCAACTACGAACATCAAGGCGATAAAGGCTCGCCCAGCTTTCGCCATGATTATTTATCCTTGGCGGTGGCTTCGAAAGTTCCACCTGGCACAGGTGTGGAATGGACGATCTCTTGTACGATTCGGTCGGAACTTACATCACGCAAACGTGCAGCCGCACTGACAATAATGCGGTGTGCCAACACAGCCACAGCCAGTGCTTTCACGTCATCTGGCAAGACATGGTCGCGTCCATGCAGGGCAGCGCGGGCTTGAGCCGCACGGGAGAGGAATAAACTTCCACGCGGGCTGGCACCAAGATAGACATCCTGACTATTACGGGTGCGGGTGCTGAGATCGACGATATATTTCTTAACCACATCAGAAAGATAGACTTGTCGAACGGCTTCGCCCATTTGAAGAACTTCATCGCCCGAAGCAATCGGCGTCAGAGTTTGAAGTGGATGCTGCAATTTCTGGTCATCCATGATGCGAATTTCATCATTAGCGGTCGGATAACCAAGCCTCATCCGCAGCAAAAAGCGGTCTAATTGCGCCTCAGGGAGGGGGAAGGTCCCCTCATATTCAATGGGGTTCTGCGTGGCAAGCACGATGTAAGGCTTCGGCATGGGATGGGTCACACCGTCCACAGTCACTTGGCGTTCTTCCATTGCTTCGAGCAAGGCGGCTTGGGTTTTTGGTGTGGCGCGGTTTATCTCGTCCGCTAAAATGACCTGACCAATGATCGGACCCGGGCGAAATTCAAATTCGTTCTTCTGTTGGTTGTAAATGGATACGCCGGTCACATCACTGGGAAGCATATCTGGTGTGAATTGGATACGATTGAAAACACAATCCAGTGATCGTGCCAAACTGCGTGCCAGCATCGTCTTCCCAACTCCGGGTACATCCTCGATCAAGATATGTCCCTGGCATAAAAGACCGATCACCACCAACTCAAGGGATTGCCGTTTCCCAACGATCACCTTTTCCAAACTATTGATCACACGCTCGCCAAATGCCTTCACATCCGCCATTCGATAAGATTCCTTTCAGGGAAGATGCATCGATTCTATCATGTGCAATACTATAAAACTGATAAAAAAAATCCCGCCCCAATACTACAGGACGGGATTTTTACATCTAGGACTACTACTTCTTGGTGGTCTTCTTCTTTGGAGCAGCAGCTTTTTTCGCTGGAACTGCAATTTCGGCACTCATAGACTGAGCCGGAGCTTTGGAGCGCATCACAGCCCAACCAAGCACACCCAGGAGGAGCGCAGCAATAATACCAGTTCCCAAATTCAAGCCTTGATACTGCACGACGATCGGGGCAATGATCACAGCCACAAGATTAACAACTTTAATCATTGGGTTGAGAGCCGGACCAGCAGTATCCTTGAAAGGATCACCGACGGTATCACCCACCACACCAGCCTTGTGGCGCTCGGAACCCTTACCAAGATTCTTGGAAGGATCCTTGGGCTCATCTTCGATCAACTTCTTGGCATTATCCCAGGCGCCGCCAGAGTTATTGAGGAACACAGCCAGCAACTGACCAGAAACAATGATACCGGCAAGGAAACCGCCTAGCGCTTCAACACCGAGTGTCAAACCGACTACGATCGGGGTGACAATACCAAGCAAAGCGAGGGAGACCAATTCCTTCTGTGCAGCAGTGGTGGAGATGCTGACCGCCTGAGCATAATCAGGCTTAACCTTCCCCGACAAGACACCCAACTTGAACTGGCGACGCACTTCCAACACAATAAGAGAAGCCGCGCGGGTAACTGCCTGAATGGCAAAGGAAGAGAACAACCACGGCAACGCGCCACCGATTAGCATACCGACGAAGATCTGCGGAATGTCCACACGGATACCAATTGCCTGAATTTGTTCCGCAAGCGGCACACCCAAGCTGGACTGCGCGCGAGAAACATCCACAAGGAATGAGCCAAACAAGGAAACGGCTGCAATCACTGCAGAACCAATCGCAACACCTTTTGTGATGGCTTTGGTCGTATTACCAACCGCATCGAGATCAGCCATGATCTGCTGAGCGTCTTTGGTTGCCTTGTCTGTTTTGCCAGACCAAGACATTTCGCCAATGCCGTTTGCGTTATCCGCAATGGGACCGAATGAGTCCATAGCAACGTTGTTACCGGTCAGGGTCAACATACCGATACCGGTCATCGCCACACCATAGAGAATGAAGGTGGCTTTGAGAGTGCCATCAGTTCCGGGGATGGTACCGAAAATAAAGATTGACGCAATAATTGTCAACGCGATAACGAGCACCGACCAAACGGAAGATTCAAAACCAACGGTGATGCCATTCAGGATCAAGGTCGCAGGACCCGTATCCGCCGATTTCTTGATGTCATTAACTGGCGCTGCATGTGTACCGGTGAAGTATTCGGTCAAGCGGTCGATCAGGATGGCAAGCAAGACGCCAACGCCCACCGCAGTCGGCATACGCCACCAACCACCATAATCCGCCATGGTTTCATTCATGTAAAGGAAGCCAGCAATGAAGAACAGGACGGCAGAAATTACAGCTGAAGTTAAGAAGCCACTGAAGATTGCATTCATTGCATCTTCGCTCTTACCAGTTTTTCCAGCCTTCACGAAGTATGTACCTACAATGGAGGAAAGTACACCAATACCGCGAACCATCAAGGGGAAGATGATCCATTCAAGGCGTCCTGTGGCATGCCAGAGAGCCAAACCAAGGATCAAGCCAGAAACGATGGTCACTTCATAGGATTCAAAAATGTCAGCAGCCATACCAGCGCAGTCACCGACGTTGTCACCTACAAGATCCGCGATCACGGC
>JBEBCV010000404.1:0-3052 GCA_041157505.1 Chloroflexota bacterium
GATACGGGCGTCCCTGCGCCGACGAAAGAATCTGTAGGTGATGTGCGCCGTCTGTGGCAAAGGGATGCAAATCGTTTCGAAAATATCTTCAACGAAGTAGCGCAGATATCCACCATGGCGCGGCACTTCATCGAAAGCGGACGTCCTGAACTGCTTGGTGAGTTGATGGATCACAACCACGAATTCCTCCAGCAGATGACCGTCTCTTCGCCGGAATTGGATGTGCTTGTGGATGCAGCTCGCAAAGCTGGGGCACTTGGTGCCAAACTCAGCGGCGGCGGACGCGGCGGCAATATGATCGCATTGGTGAATCAAGCCTCGGCGGAGTCGGTGGCGGGAGCTTTAATATCCGCTGGCGCAAAACGGACGATCATCACCGAAGTCCATTAATCCACCATGAACTCGAAATGGCTCGCCCCAACCTTGCCCTATCTTGCTGTCTGGGCGGGGTTATTTGTTTTCAAGAATGCATGGGCAACGCTGCTTGGATTTCATCTCGCCATTCTTATTACGCTGACATTCCTGCGCCCGGCATTACCGCTCAATACTTTTTTTAGATCAGCCAGGCAAAGAAACATCTTCTTGAGCATCATCTTTTGCTCCACAAGCGGACTTGGCTTATATCTCTTGCGAGGTGTGTTCAGCATTACCCCTGATCTTCAGGAACAACTTGCGGCGATCGGGTTGAACGCATCTTCATGGTTTTGGTTCATTGGTTATTTTTCGCTCGCCAACCCGTTCTTTGAAGAATATTTTTGGCGCGGCGTTTTAGGGAATGAGACCAAACAGCTTTATATCGGCGACTTGATCTATGCCGGGTATCACATCATAGTTGTGTGGAATAAGACCCATCCATTCTCGATGGCGTTTATGGTCTTTGCTCTGACCCTTGCAGGTTGGTTCTGGCGTCAGCTATATCGCAGAGATGGTAGTTTGCTTGCACCTGTGCTGGGTCACATGGTCGCAGATTTTTCGATCTTGCTTGCCGTGTACTTCATGGTGCGTTGATTTAGGATGATATGAAATGAATGTACTTGCTCTAAAGTTGATCCTTGCCCCGCTCATCATTGGTTCTGCCAGTTTGGCTGGTCGCCGTTGGGGACCAGCCGTCAGCGGTTGGATCGTAGGCATGCCGCTGACATCGGGTCCGGTGGTGTTCTTCGTAGCATTAAGCCACGGTGTGACCTTTGCAGAAAGTTCAGCGTTGGGTGTTCTGAGCGGCGGGATCTCACTCGTGTTGTATGCGCTTACCTATGCATGGCTCGCCACACGGTTTCGCTGGTATGTTTCCATTGCGGGCAGCATCTTTGTTTTTTCTCTCAGCACCTTGTATTTGCAGACAGTGACCATTTCTCTTTGGTTCATCGTCCCCATAGTTGCACTGGCGATTACAGCCGGGTTGGCTCTCATGCCCAAAGGTGAAGTGGAACCCGGCGAAAGCAAATTAAATCAATGGGATATTCCTGTGCGCATTCTGATCGGCACGAGCTTCATCTTGCTGCTCACGGGTATTGCCCCCTTCATCGGTTCACGCATGACCGGTCTGTTGACGACCATTCCGCTGTACGTCACCATCTTGAGCATCTTTGCCCATCGCGATCATGGTCCTGCCGCAGCGGCACACGTCCTGCGCGGATTGCTCTACGGCATGTTCGCCTTCACTGGTTTTTTTCTGGTGCTAAGTTTGCTGATCGAACGAACCAGCCTTGGCATCTCATTTGGGCTGGCAGCTCTAACCGCATTGGCAGTGCAAGGAACGTCGCTGCTTGTTTTGAGAAAATTACACGGTTAATAAAATACAAGGCGCGGTAACCGCGCCTTGTATTTTAAAATGAGCCTTATTGACCAACTCAATTTGAACGTTTCTGAGGTTGCTGTTTTTGGCTGTTCTTTAATGCAAGCAGCAAAGCCGAGGCATTGGTGGGGTTTGGAATACTCAAAAAACCAATTTCGACCTTTACTTTGCGCCGAACCATACGCTGATGATCTGACCCTGGTTTTTTCTTGTATTGGGTGACAGTCTTCATTTCAGAGTCAAAGATCACATCACCAACTCCCTTACCTTTCACTTGAACGTACTTAATATCGCCGGGATAGAAAGAACGTTGCTCATTAGAAGGGAAATGACTAATGATCAAAGCGCGTTCATTGGTTATGGCATACACGCGTCCAATAGCAATGAGATACTCCCAAAGCGGCGCAAAGACAAACCGAATCACAATAACGGCAAATACGCTCGCTATAAAAAAGCCGATCAACCGAAATGATGAACTGGGACCTGTTGTGGTCGAGAGCGAGAAGCCTCTATTGAACGACATCATATTGGAAATGATGAAGTATGCAACAGTCCCAAAGAACAAACCAAACAAGCTCACGATCCATGTCTTTCGAATGGCATGTAAGGGATCATGTTTTCCGATCCAGCGGATGGTTTCCTGCCCTGAAATGGCTTGCTGAACGACAGGATATGAAGGATGGTCTTGGATGTCGGTTTGTAGTTCCATATGGATTTAAAAAAAACAACAGGTTTACATGCCTTTGGCTCGTTCCGCCATTTGGTTGCGGAGGTCGTGAGAGTCTTTGTCGATGGTGAAGATCGCACCGATATAGAAGACAAAGCACAAGCTCCAAGCTACTGTACAGATGAGCAAAATGGCAGTCTGAAGATCGTACATATCTGCGATGAGACCCGTGATAATGGGAGCAAAAGCAGCACCCGCATTTTCGATGAAATACTCCACCGCCTGCGCCGTCGAGCGGACTTCTGGGACGGTCACGTCATACACTGTGGCAATGACATTCGCAGAAGAAAGCGGCATGAAGATGGCTGTCAGACACATGAAAATGAAGAATTGATTCTTCGCTTCGATAGGTGTGGTGATGGCGAGATACATAAAGAGCGCGCCCATCAGTACGCCAATGCTGGAGACAATGATACGTCCCTTGTTGGTGCGTTTGAAGGCAAAGTCACCCAATGAGCCACCAACGAAATATCCGCTGGCGAGAATGAGGATCACAGGTGCCATCGTAAAGAGGATGCCATTCGCATCAT
>JBEBCV010000405.1:0-5227 GCA_041157505.1 Chloroflexota bacterium
ATGCGTAAGACTGAAAGACCATGCCTACATTACGCTTGTTTGGGGGAATATAGGTCAGGTCGTTGCCGTTTAATGTTACGTTACCGGAAGTAGGTAATTCGAATCCTGCTATCATTCTCAAGGTAGTTGTTTTTCCACAGCCACTGGGACCAAGAAATGAGACAAATTCGCCCTGTTTCACAGTGAGGTTGAAATCCTCCACAGCAACCGAAGTACCGAAGGCTTTATGAATGTGAGTAAGTTCAAGGTGAGTCATGTCTTTTTTTCCTATTCATTGATCACTTGTTTTTTCTGGCGTTCACTGCGGCTGCTGAAGAATTGGAGCAGACCAAGGCTGAACCAGGTAAGTGAATAACTGATGATGGCGAGGGCTGCCGGTTCATAGGCTTTAGTTAGACCGAGGCGTACCATGTACGGTCCAAGCGCGGGGCGAACGAGGAAGTCCGCAAGGATGAGCTCGCCCATTACTGTTGCAAAACAGATGAGTGAGCCGCCCAAAATAGCAAGACGCAGGTTCGGTATGATGACATCAATTAGTACGTGAAACCAATTCGAACCGAGGCTTTGCGCCGCTTCCGTCAAGGTGCGAACGTCAATAGAGCGCATGCCAACATCCACAGCCCGGAACATATACGGCATTGAGATAATGACGTAGCCCGCTATCATGAGAATATCCGTCTTAAATGTGGATGTGGTTAACTGCAGAGGAGGGCGGGAAAAAGTACGGATGAGACCAAATACAAGGACAATGCCAGGTATAACAAATGGCAAAATTGTTATGATCTCCATAATGGGGCGCGCCTGTGGAACTTTCAGGTACATCCAGTATATGGTCGGCACAAATATGGTTGCACTGACAGCGATGGTGATGATCGCCATCGTGATCGAGTAACGGAACCCCTCCCAAAAGCGCGGATCCGAAAAGATGATATTGTATGCCTTGAGCCCGATCGTACCGCGTTCCATCCGCAGGGAAAAATCAAGGGTGCCATAGATCGGCAGGAAGAAATATAAAAGGGCGAGAACGCCCCAAAAAATCGCAAAAAGACTGGTTTGTTTTCTGCTCATGATTTCATCCACCGTGTGGCTCTACGCTGCAGGAGAGAATATGCAATGATTGTAAGAGTCATAATCATCACCATACCAAACGCCAGTGCGTACCCTTCATTGGGGTTTCCGAGTACATCCCCGCGAATTTGCTGACCAATGTAAATGGACACTAAAGGAATACTACCGCCGGTAAGAGCTCGAGCTGTTGCATAAGCACCAAAGGCATTGCCAAATAACAGAAGCGACGCGCCTAAAATGGAAGGCATCAAGACCGGCAAAGCAACGTCCCACCAGTAGCGCAAAGGTGTGGCCCCAAGATTAGTGGAGGCTTCATACCATTCCTTTTTCAAGCCTTCCAATGCAGGGGTGATGGTCAGGATCATTAATGGGAACTGGAAATAAGTATATGCAAGCACCAACCCGGCAAGGCTGTAAAGGGAAAAGCCATAGCTATATGGGTTGAATGGGCAAACCTTGGTGATATCTGGGGCTTTGACACCAATGCTAACAAGAAAATCAGCAAGTGCTACATAATTTTCGAGATTGAAGCAGGTGTTTTTCAGCAATGCCGTTATCAACCCGGTTTGACCGATCGTTGCAATAAAGGAAAATGCCAGCGGCACACCACCAAAATTTGCAGCCAGACCAGAGAAGGTTGAGATGACATTGCGCATCCAACGCGGAGCGCTTCCTTGTGTAATTGAATACGCTACGAAAAAGCCAAACAGACCGCCAACAATAGCGGTGATGGCGCTAACTTGCAAACTCATTTGGTAGGCTTTTAAAACATTCGGATTCTGAAATACTCTGACATTTTCCAGGGTAAACCCACCCTCTGTATCTGTGAAAGCGCCAGTGAACAAACGAAGTGAAGGTAATACCAAAAAGAACACGATAAAAATGAAAAACGGAAACAACCCCAACCAATTCCACACGGGGTGTTCACGCCACATTCTTATTGGGCGGGGTCCTGATGCTTGACTCATGAGCATTCTCCTTTAAACGTGACCCGGCGTGTGCCGGGTCACGTCAATGGATATTGCTGGGATGACTTACTTGATGTCGAGACCGACGACGTTATCCCATTCGTTCTTGATTAGTTCGCGGGCAGCGCTGAGCTGATCGCCACTGGGCACGACAGAGCTGGCGAGAACCGCAGGATCGGGCATCTTGGCTGCGATATCTTCCGGAACAACACCGCGTTCGAGCATGTCGGCGAGGCGGGCGGGGGCGCAGTAGCCCTTCATCCAGATCAACTGACCTTCATCTGAATACAGGAATTCCTGCCAGAGGCGGGCAGCCGCAGGATTGGGCGCATAAGCGCTTACAGCCTGAAGGTAGAAACCACCCCAATTGACAGAGGAGGGATATACGATCTCAAGCGGCGGGTTACCAGCGAAGGAGTCCTTGTTCGCGAGAGCAAGGTAGTTCCACTGGAAGGTGATGGGGGTCTCGCCCTTACCGATGGTACCGGTGTTGGCGATGAGTGGCAGGAGATTTCCAGCTTCGTTCAACTGCTTGAAGTAGTCAAGACCGGGCTGAATATCATCGAGGGAGCCGCCATTGGCGATTGCTGCAGCGTACACGGTCTGAGCAGCCTGGTTGGAGGAGCGGGGATCACCAGCGAGGGCGATCTGTCCCTGGTATTTGGGATCGAGCAAGTCAGCCCAATCTTGAGGCACATCGGTAACCACATCGAGGTTTACTTCGAAGACCAAGACACCGTTGTAGTCGGTGTAGAAGTAGCCATCAGAGTCTTTCACGCCGTCGAGAGTATCCCAGGTTTCAACCTTGTAGGGAGCAAGCAATCCCTGTTCCTTGGCAAGCGGGCCAAAGGCAGGACCTACGTCGATCACATCAGGAGCCTGAGGACCCTTATTCTCCTTGTTATCGATAATCGCCTGAATTTCATCAGCGGAACCGGCATCAGGAGTGATGGAGTTAACAGCAATACCATACTTATCGCTGAATGTGGTGATCATCTCACCATAGTTACACCAATCTTCAGGAAGAGCGATAACGTTCAAGGTGCCTTCGGCTTGGGCAGCAGCGATCAAAGCTTCCATACCACCGCCATCAGCAGCAGAGGCAACAGTGCTCCAATCAACTGCTTCAGCGGGGGCTTCAGTGGCTTCAGCGGTAGCTTCGGCAGGAGCTTCAGTGGCTTCGGCAGGAGCTTCAGTAGCAGCAGGGGCTCCACAAGCAGACAACAATGTTGCCGCTATCACGAACAGGGCGAGCAAATGAAAAGCAAAACTTTTCGTACGCATCTCTTTCTCCTTGATATTTGTTTTGATGGATCAATTGAACGTGATCAATTGCACTTCTTTATCTTGCCTTCAGCACCTCCATTCTATTAACATATCGTTAACATTTTAGCATTATCAATATTCAAAGTCAAACCAACTTGTGAGACTTTGAATTAATGAACAAAAGAAATTAAATATTCACCTTAAAAAGTTGCAGCAGCGAGTAAATTCCGGCAGAGAATAATGCGCTGATCGGTATGGTGATGACCCATGCGGTAAGAATATCACCAGCCACCCCCCACCGAACCTTGCCGAATCGTTCCGAAGCACCCACACCAATAATCGCCGAGCTTACAACTTGTGTTGTGCTAACCGGTAACCCCACCGCAGAAGCCCCAAGGATGACAAGCCCTGACGTAAGCTGGCTCGAAAATCCATGCACCGGGCGGATCTTATAGAACTTGCCACCCAAGGTGCGGATCAGACGCCACCCCCCTAACGCCGTGCCTGCTGCCATCGTCCCCGCGCTGATGAGTACAACCCATAACGGCACCGAAAAATCAGATAACTGTCCGCCGATAATGAGACTCAATGTAATGATACCGATCGTCTTTTGAGCATCGTTCGTGCCATGGCTGAATGCCAATACAACCGCAGTGAACATCTGGCTTTGCTTGAAGAAGTTGTTGATGTGTGGTGTGGCGTTTTGTGAAAATACATAAACAACCTTCAACAAGATAAAGCCGACAATAAAGCCGATCACTGGTGAAATGAACAAAGCCAGCAAGACCTTGACCAGCCCACTCACTTTTACCGCACCCCAGCCAGAGGAAATGACTGCCGCCCCGATCAAACCGCCGATCAAGGCATGAGATGAACTGCTTGGAATGCCAAAGTACCAGGTGATGAGATTCCAAACAATGGCGCCGAGCAGACCTACGGTCAGAGCTTGAAGCGAAATGACCTCAGAAGCAACAATATCGCTCCCAATGGTCTTCGCCACGGTTACACCAAACAGCAAGGGTCCCAAAAATTCTGCAACAGCGGTCATACCAAGCGCTGTCTGCGGATGGAACGCCCGAGATGAGATCATAGTCGCGACGATATTGCTTGAGTCGCGCATACCATTGATGAATTCAAATACCAGCGCAAGGATAATAACAAGCGCAAGAGAAAACGGGATTAACATCCGGTTAAGTTCTTTTTACAACAATATCCGCAATGATGTTGGCTGCTTCATCACCACGGTCTGCCGCATTGGAGAGATGACGATAGACCTCGCGTAGCTTAAGCATTTCAACCACGTGGTGAATATCTTCGGGTCCGCTGAAAAGATCGGCTACTGCTTCACGATACACAGCCTCGACCCGATTCTCAAGCGCTTTGGCACGTTGAGCATGGTCGAGCGCAACATTGGGATTTTTTGGCAAGCGCAGTACACCCTGCCAAATTTCATATGCCGCATCTTTGAGAAGTGACGCAATGCGCTGCATATACGGTGTGGGTTGAACGTTCAAAATGACCATTTCAACGACCGTGGTGTCAGCGTAATCAACGACATCATCAATGGAACGAGACAGAGAGAAAATGTCCTCTCGGTCAAAGGGGGTGACAAAGGTGCGGTTCAACTCATCGATGAGAATGCGGCGGACTTCATCTGCTTCCTTTTCTTTCAAAGACAATTCTTCGGCGATCTCAGGGTTAGCAGTTTCAAGATACTTAACCAGAAGCCGCAATCCTTCAAAGGATATTTCAGCCTGCTGCTCGATCAGTTTTTTGAATTTATCTTCCTTGCGCTTAAAAACACGAAACATTCAAAACCTTCTTCTATTTCCTTTTGTTTATTACGGAATGGGCTCTAACACACCCGCCACCAAACCAGGGAATGCCGCATGGATCTTTTCATCGACATCGGGTGCGATCAACGG
>JBEBCV010000406.1:0-2602 GCA_041157505.1 Chloroflexota bacterium
GCCGAAGGTCCATCCAACGACCAGTTGTGGTTCCGAGTCCTATTGCGCACAGGACGACTTGAAGATGCCAGAAAAGGGTTGGAAGGGCTTGCCGAAACTGAAAGCCGTGAGCCTGTTCAAATGCCGCGCGCACACCGCGAAACGAAACTGCTTCTTTCGTTGATCTACTCCTTTATGGGGTTGGGCGAGCAAGCATATCAAGCCGCATTGGATGGCATCGAACGCGGCGATAAATTGAAATCTCCGTTCGTTACGGCAGTTGGTCACACCCGTCAGGGACATGCCCTCAACCTTGCCCAAACCGATGATGATAATTTCACCCGTGCCACATCTGCCTTTGAAACGACTCTCTCACTCGGTAAAACACTCGAAGTTCCGCGCCTGTCTGTGGAAGCGAATTGGGGGTTGTGCCGTGCATATGGTTATCGCGGCGACTTGCAGCTTGCACAGCGTCATGCGCAAGAAGCAGTGGATGTTGCCGCTGAAGCAGGCGATGAATGGATCGCTTCACTAACCCGCCTGACAATGGGCGCGAGTTTGATGATGGCATCGCGTTATGAAGCCGCTGAAGTTTGGTTGAATCGTGCCGTGCGCGGCTTTGAAGAATGCAGTGACTCATTCGGTCGCAGCGCCGCACGAATGTGGTTGGCATACGGACATTACAAACAAAAGAACTTTGATGTGGTTGCACAGATGTTGCCCGATGTGTTGTCTACCTGCCAGCAAAATGGATATCACTTTTTATTCACTCGTTCCACCATGTTGGGACCCGCTGATGAACGTATCTTTGTTCCGCTCTTGCTGCATGCCCGTCAGCAAAGTTGGGAGAGCGGTTATGTAGACCGCCTGCTCGATACGCTCGGTCTGCGTGAGGTGCGCATCCACCCTGGGTTTAAACTCAGCATCGAAACGCTGGGCAACTTCCAGGTTAAGAGAGGAAGCGAGGTCATTCCATCGAATGGCTGGCGGCGTGAGAAGTCACGTCAACTGTTCCAGCTCTTGCTTACCTATCGTCAATCTCCGTTAGACCGCGATCAGATCTGCGAACATCTCTGGCCCGAAGCCGACCCTGCCACTGCACAGCGCAATTTCAAGATCACGTTGAACACGCTCTATCAAGTATTGGAACCAGACCGAGATGCAGGCAGCGACTCTGCTTTCATTGTCCGCGACGGAACGACTTACACCCTGCGCCTCCATGCGGACCTCTGGCTGGATTCTGACCATTTCACCCGCCTTACACGTGAGGGGCTCAAACCAACTTCCAAGTCGTTGAAGCAGTTGGAAGAGGCAGTGAAGTTATATCGCGGCGATTACCTGCCCGACTCGTTGTATGAACCTTGGGCTGCTGAAGAACGTGAGCGGCTTGCAACCCTCTTCCTTGAAGCTGCCGATAAATTATGCGAGTTGTATTTGCGCAGCGGTCAATATAACGAAGCGATCGATCTCAGTCAGCGCATTCTCGCGCGCGATAATTGTTGGGAGCGTGCCTACCGTCACCTGATGCAAGCCTATAATGCTCTTGGTGACCGGGGTCAACTTGCACGCACCTATCAACGCTGCCAACAGATCTTGAAAGACGAATTGGACGTTCCGCCCTCACAAGAAACCCAAGAACTATACAAGAATCTGATTCGCACATAACCGTATTTTGCCCTTTCGAGGTTGTTGAACCCAAAATCTGTTAACCTCACCTCAAGGTCTTTCTTGGCATTCTTCGCGTGCTTAGCGGTTCTTCTTTTACTATCCACTAATAAAACCCTTTGTAACCCTCCTGTTACCTCCCTTTGTTATCTTTTACAAAATGGAAGCCAATCCAACACCATTGATTTCCTCCTTCATCATCCGTTTTGTGCTGGACGAAACCCCTACTGAGCCTCCGGCATATCATGGCACGATCCGTCACATCCAGACCGCGGAAGAGATCAATTTTCATGAATGGCGCGAAGTGACCGAGTTCATGTATCGTTTCGTGCAGTTGGATGAGCTTCAACCTCCATCTCCATCTGAAAAAGAAACCCCACAAAACCCTAGTTCTTGAAATCGGAAGGTATCATGCGCAACGTACAAATTCTTAGCACGGGTAGTTATGTCCCTGAACGAGTCGTCACCAACGCCGAAGTGGATGCCATGATGGGCGAATCCACCAGCGAATGGCTGGAAGCCAATGTGGGTATCAAAGAACGCCGTTGGATGGCTCCCGACCAGGTGACCTCGGACCTGATCGTGGAAGCATCGAAAAAAGCGCTTGAACGCGCTGGCATCACCGCCGCTGACCTCGACCTCATCATTGTCTCCACCGACACGCCCGATTACCTTTCGCCTAGCACATCCATTGTTGTGCAGAACAAACTCGGCGCGGACAAGGCTGGCTGCTACGACATCAACTCCGCTTGTGCGGGTTGGGTCACTGCGCTTGACCAAGGCGCAAAATATCTGATGACCGAACCGCAGATGAAGTATGTCCTCGTTGCGGGCGGATATGGCATGAGCCGCTTCATCGACATCAAAGACAAGAAGACTGCCAATCTCTTTGCGGATGGCGCTGGCGCTGTTGTTTTGGGTGTGGGGGAGGAACAAGGTTTCCTCGGCTCGAATTTGC
>JBEBCV010000407.1:0-25963 GCA_041157505.1 Chloroflexota bacterium
TTATTGATCGCTGTACCGTTGGGCGGACAGGGTGCATATGGGTTGGCATTGTTCATTGCCAATAAATTGAATTTCAGCATTCTTGGCTATCGCATCGTGCCATTAGCCTTCACAGTTCAGATCATTGTTGGTTTGTTGGTTCCGTTGGTAGCGGGGCTTTCTCCGGTTTTGACTGGTTCGAAGATCACTGTGTTGCGTGCCCTGAGCAATGACATCACGGGCGATGAAACCAAGCCGCAGGCAGGTCAGCAAACTCGTGTTAGCTGGTTGGATTGGGCTTTGGTGCGAGTGACCCGTATTCTGGCAGCCCGTGGCATGCACCTACCACGCCCTTTCATTATCTCGTTGCGAAACACCTTCCGTAGAAGAAGCCGCCTGGTATTGACCCTTTTCACGCTTACCATGGGTGGCGCGATCTTTATTGCGGTGTTCAACGTCCGTACCAGCTTGCGCGATTATGTGGATCAGATCGGTAGTTATTTCCGTGCTGATGTTACAGTGGATTTCGACACTCCATATCGCATCAATGAAATTGAACAATTTGCAACCCAGATCGAAGGTGTAGAGCGGGTTGAAGGCTGGCAATTCGTTGGAACGGAGTTGTTGTATCCCGATGGAACCGTGGCAGATAACATTACCATGCTTGCTCCACCGGCTGATAGTGAACTGGTCGACCCATTGCTCGTATCAGGACGTTGGATTCGCTCTGATGATGTTCGAAAGTTAGCGGTCAGTGAGATCATCCTGAAGTATTATCCGGGTCTTCAACCAGGCGACATGCTGCGTCTCAAAGTGGATGGACGTGAAGAAGTTTGGCAGGTTGTTGGTATCTTTAAATTTGTTGGACGCGAAGGCATCCTTGCTTACACTCCCGTGGAATATGCCGAACAAGTATTAAACCTCAAAGACCGTTCATATTCCTTCCGCATGGTAACGTCGCAACATGACCGCGAATATCAAGATGCGATGGCGGAAAAACTGGACGACCATTTCCGTGCATTGGGATTCAAAGTTAGACAAGCCGAATCAGGCTTAGCCTCACTTGATACAGTTTCTGAAAGCTTGGACATCCTTGTAGTTTTTCTGCTCATCATGGCAGTGCTGACCGCGATCGTCGGTGCGATGGGCTTAACCGGCACAATGGGTATGAACGTGCTTGAACGAACCCGCGAGATCGGTATCATGCGTGCCATTGGCGCTGATGACCGTGCTGTCATGCGGACGGTGATCGGTGAAGGTTTTGTGATCGGTGTGATCTCATTCCTGCTCGCGATCATTGTTTCCATCCCATTGACCTACCTGTTGTCCTACATCGTAAGTGTTGCGATTTTTGAAACACCCATTGCTGTGACATTCACATATTTGGGATATGCCATTTGGCTTGGTTTAGTGTTATTGCTTTCCGTTTTAGGATCTGTCCTACCCGCGCGCAACGCGGCACGATTGACCATTCGGGAAGTTTTAGCGTACGAATAATAATCAAAAATATAAGATCAATAATCGAAAATTGAAGAAGGTTTCCATGAAGAAAAAAACATTGATATTAGTGACCCTGACCGTTCTCCTGATGCTGGTTATCTCAGCTTGTGGAGGAGGTCAACAACCTGCTGCGACGGAAGAACCTGTCTCTGCGGATGTGTTCGCTTCAGGTGATGTGATCGCCGAAGGACGTCTTGAACCTGTCCTTGCTACGAATCTTACATTCCAGGCACGCGGTGTTGTGGAAGAAGTGCTCGTCAAAGCTGGAGATACTGTCAGCGAGGGCGATATTTTGGTCCGCCTCTCAAATGCGGGCGGGGCTGAGGCGCAAGTCATCCTCGCGCAAAATGCTTATGATACGTTGCTCCGCAATGAAACGGGTGATCGCGCGAAGCTTTGGGAAGCATACATGAAAGCCCAGGTTGTCCGCGCCGATGCCGAGCGAGAATGGGAAGACTTGGATGTGGATGCCATCGAAGATCGGATCGAAGATCTTGAAGCAGATGTCGAAGACCTCCGCGACGACTTGCAAGATGCGCAGGACGAATTTGATAAGTATAAGGATCTGGATGAGGATAACTCCAAGCGCCAGACCGCCGAAGATGATCTCGAAATTGCGCAGGAAGATTTGAATGAAAAACTCCGCGAACTTGAGACCGAAACTCGCACACGTGATGAGGTCAAAGCTGCTTATGATGCCGCGATGAATTCTGAAGCTGAAGCCAAATATCAATATGAGATCAGCCTGGATGGTCCGAATGCCGATCAGCTTGCAATAGCCAAGGCAAACCTTGATGCCGCGAAGGATGTGCTTGCCAATTACGTTATCACGGCGCCTTTCTCTGGTGTGGTTGCTGATGTGAACGTCAAAGTCGGGGAGCAGGTTGGCACGGAGACTCGCGCCATTAGCATTGTGGATGATAGTCAGTGGTTTGTTGAAACCACCGATGTGACCGAGTTGGAGGTTGTGAACTTGAGCATTGGGCAGTCTGTTTCCATTCGTCCCGATGCCTTGCCAAATATTGAAATGACCGGCACAGTTATCGAGATCAGCAATGCCTTTACCCAACAAGGTGGCGATATTCTCTATACCGTCCGTGTTCGTGTAGATGGTTCAGATCCCCAATTAAAGTGGGGTATGACCGTTGAGACCGTTTTTAGAACAATTGAGTGATTGAAATTTGAGTCAAAAAATGCCATAATAAAAGTGCTCCGAGAAAGAGCAAAACCGGGAAAACCCGGCGACGCAAAACCCTACTCTAAAGCTGAACTGAGCCATGAGTGTAAGGGTTACCGATAAAAGCAAAACCGTTAAAAGACGGCGGCGCAAAGTCAGAGCGTCTACCTCCAGCGAAAGGTGCTGGTCAAGACCGACCGACTGCCGAAAGGCAAAACCGGGGAAACCCGGCGACGCAAAGTCATGGGTCTACAATCGTGATTTGTTTTGCGATTAAGATCGCCAGACTGCCGAAGAGCAAACCTTTTTTGCAGGGATGACAGATTATCGTCATCCCTGCTTGGTTTAATTTTCAGCAGGGTAAAGTGCCCGCAGAGTATAATCGCGGATTGGATTTTTCAATTTCCTATAAAAGAATTTAGGGTAGCCTCATCAGATATGGATTTTATTTCTCCAGTTTTTCTTTTTTTATTTTTACCTCTGTTCATATTCATATATTCACTTTCTAGGAAGCGCTTCAAATTCTTCATTGGTATTGCGGGCAGCCTTTTGTTTTATGCGTGGGGGAATTCACAACATGTGCTATTGATCATAGGTATTGTATTGTTCACATATGGTGCTGCCTGGTTGCTGGATAAATGGCGGGCTACACAGTATTCTCTTTACATCCTTTGGGCTGGAATTATTCTGACAATTGGATTGCTGATTGGATTTAAACTCCAACAAGGTGTTGAATATCCTCTGGGGCTGTCATACATTGCTTTTCAAGTCATTTCATATCTTGTGGATGCTTATAAAGCACCAGAGAACCATGAAAAAGACATCTTGAAATTTTCATTTTATCTATTGTTATTCCCTAAGATTTTGGTTGGTCCGATCGTGCCTTATCGTCAAGTGAAAGCACAGATTGAAGATCTGCGATCTGTGCCTCAAGACATGGCAGATGGATTGCGGCGCTTTCTAAAAGGTTTTATCAAAAAGGTGTTGATTGCTGATACTTTGGCAACCGTGGTAACCCCAATATTCAATTTAAGCTCTCCTACGATCACTCCTGGATTTGCCTGGTTAATAATTATTAGCTATTCTCTGCAGTTGTATTATGATTTTTCTGGTTATACCGATATGGCAATAGGGTTGGGAAATATGATGGGCATACGCTTTATGGAGAATTTTAATTTCCCATATCTTTCCAAGAGCATCAGCGATTTTTGGCGTCGCTGGCATATCTCTCTATCTACTTGGTTTAGGGAAATCGTATTTTATCCTTTGGAGCGCCATCGTTATAAATGGTATGGTCAGCAGATAAATATCCTGATCGTTTTCATACTCACCGGATTGTGGCATGGATTAACTAGAAATTTTTTACTTTGGGGATTATTTCACGGCTCAGTATTGGTATTCGAATCGACAGGCTTGGGGCGCAAACTTCGTAATCTTTGGATGCCGTTACAGCATCTTTATACATTACTGGTGATTCTTGTGGGTTGGGTTATTTTTCGGTCGCCCACGCCCGATTTTGCTTTTGATTTTCTGAGAAGACTTGCTGGTGATATGAATGGGATCCAGATATTACCTTTTGAATTAACCAGTCCATTACCTATTATTGAACCTACTTACTTGATGGCGTTGATTCTAGGTTTTGTTTTTTGCTTCCAATGGGAGGGTTGGCTTCATCGGCTCTTTCCGAACTTAAAAAATGATCAGATTGCCTTGAGAATTATTTTTGATGCAATCTTACTTTTTGTATTCTTTGTAGCGCTGGCTTCTTCAGCCAGCGCTACCTATCGCCCTGGTATTTATGGTGGATTTTAATCATGTACTCTAAACAAAATTTGTCCGTAAAAATTAAGACTAGAATTAATTTAATTTATTCTTTCATATTCCTTTTTGTCGTTTTTTTTCTTTTATTAAGTCAGATTTTTTCTCCAGTTATTACATTTGATACCATCTCGGAAAATTACCTATGGAAAAAATCATTGATCGAGAATTATCGTCAATTCAAGTTTGTCGTTGGTGATCGAGTTTTTCCCTATGTGATAGTTGGAAAAGAAGATTGGTTGTTCTATACTGGGGAAATGAGTCTGCGGAATTATCAAAAAGTTGATCCGCTTAACATAAGCAATATCAAGAAATTGTTGTCAATGCTTAATAAGATCGACGAAGCAGTAAGTAGTTACGGAGGTACTTTATTAGTGGTTGTCCCTCCAGATAAAAGTACTGTATATCCCCAATATATGCCTGATGAAATTCCTGTCATTGGAACAACGACAAGCCTGGATCGGCTGATAGAACGTGCAGGTGTTAATAGCAACTTTCAATTATTAGATTTGAGGGCAGCTTTGTTAAATTCCAGCGAAACATCCCAGGTTTATTACAAGACAGATTCTCATTGGAATTGTCTAGGTGCATATTATGCTTATGAAGAAATTATGGGTAGCTTATCAAAAAAATATCCAAATGCGCAGTCTTATACCTTAAATGATTTTGAGATTACATATTCTAGATTGGAACAATTTGATATTGCAAAGATGATGGGAGTTAATATCAAAGATAATGTTCCGGCATTTACTCCAAAGTTTAATACCATGATTTATATGGATAACGCTTATGGGTCGAATTATGGTTATGATTCTCTTCGTACTATGCAGAATACAAACAAGGAAATTCCAAATATTATGGTTTTTCATGACTCTTTCTATGAGTGGTGTTTGGGTAGCTTTATTGAACTATCCTTTGGACGTACCATTTCCGTACCATATAAGGATGTAGAGTTAGATGGTATGTTAAGCATGATTGAGAGAGAAAAACCTGATATCGTTATGGTGGAATTTGTTGAAAGGTTCATGGATTATTTCTTGTGGCACCTGTATGAATAACAGCAGAGACTTTGTGTATAATCCATCCCATGGCAAAATCACCTTCCAAAGCTCTTGACCCCGAAGCCAAACCCGATGACCGAGTAGATAACGCTCTGCGTCCGCAGAAGTTGAATGATCTGATCGGACAGGACCAAGTGAAAGAGAACCTGTCCATTCTGATCGCGGCAGCGCGGCAGCGTGGCGAGGCGTTGGATCACATCCTGTTTTATGGTCCGCCTGGGCTCGGAAAAACTACACTTGCCCACGTGCTTGGAAATGAGATGGGGGTCAACGTCAAGGTCACAGCTGGACCCGCTATTGAGCGTGCCGGGGATTTGGCTGCCATCCTTACCAATCTCCGTGCAGGCGATATTCTCTTCATTGACGAAGTCCATCGCCTTGGACGCGCCGTGGAAGAAGTGCTCTATCCGGCAATGGAAGATTTTGCATTGGACATCGTCATCGGCAAGGGACCTTCGGCTCGTTCCATCCGCCTGAAGCTGCCTCGGTTTACTGTGGTCGGTGCCACGACCAGACTTGCTCTTGTCACAGCGCCATTGCGCGCCCGTTTTGGTGCGGTCTATCGTTTGGATTATTATGAGCTTGAAGCCATGAAGCAAATTGTTTCCCGTGCGTCAGGTTTGCTCAAGGTTCAGGCAGATGAATCAGGTATCAGTGAGGTGGCGAGGCGTGCGCGTGGAACGCCGCGTATCGCATTGCGTTTGTTGCGTCGCGTGCGAGACTTCGCCCAGGTCCGGGCAGATGGCGTTATCACCCAGAAAGTTGCAAAAGAAGCGCTTGACCTGCTGCAGGTTGACCCGCTCGGTTTGGACGACGTAGACCGCCGAGTTCTTAAAACCATCATCGAAAAATATAGCGGCGGACCTGTAGGCTTGAATACCATTGCCGCCTCCATCAGCGAAGAGCAGGATACGATCATGGACGTGGTCGAGCCGTATTTACTTCAGCTTGGCTTTTTAGATCGTACCCCTCAAGGTCGTGTGGCTACAAAATCTGCCTATGAACATTTGGGGTATCAGTATACAGAAGATGGGCAGCCAAGACTACTTTAAACAAAAGGGTGTGTAGATATGAAAGATAATAAAATTTTATATATAATGCTTGGTGTTATAGGCTTGTGTGTTTTTCTTGTGCTTGCGAGTGCAGGTATTCTATGGTTCTCGGTAGCAGACTCTGCACCCTGGGTTCAAAATGAGAACGGATACTACGTTCGAATTACACGAGTTTATTATTTACCTGGTTCTCTTAAGGATCCCTGGCAAGTAATCGGTGCTCATGCTCCATCCTTTGAAGTTATTGATTCTTATTATGGTTACGATAAAGAACAAGCATATTTCAAGGGAGTTGCCATTCCTGGTTCAGACCCCTCTACCTTTCAGGTAATTCAAAACCCGGTCAGTGGGGATGCAGTTTCTGTCTTTTTCGAGAATGAAAAGGTTAGCGATGATCCCGGTCATTTTGAGATCATCGCTCCATTGTTGTTCAAGGACGCAAAGCATATTTACTGGCAGGAAAAAGTTGTTTCAAACGACCCTGAGAATCTTGCAGTTCTTGAAGATGGGGATGATTTTTATTTTCGCGATGGAGAGAATGTTTATGTGAACGGTTTGCTAATTGCAGATGCGGACCCAGAGACGTTTTCATTTAGTCGAATTTTCGCGCCATATGCACGGGACGCTGAGAATATTTTTTATTACGAGCAGACCATCGTGGACGCAGATGTGGATTCTTTTCTGGTAATCGGCAGTTGGGGTAATTATTCCGGTGATGTAAACCATATTTATTGGCAGGGTGTGCCAATACAGGATGCCGACCCTGTCACATTTAAATTATTGGAAGAAATAACAACTTGTTCTGCCGATAGTGAACACGTTTATTTTATGAACGAGATCTTAACAGGGGCTGATCCCTCTGACCCTGAAAATGCAAAGTTGCAGTGTCTGCTCAAGACCCCGCAATGATGGAAGCAAGCCCTAAACCTTTTGTTTGCCGATATAAGTTATGGAAAATTTAGCACGCTACCTCATGCTCGGTGGGATCATCCTCTTCCTGATTGGAGGAGGAATTTTTCTTGCTTCGAAATTTGGCATTCCTTTTGGGCGTTTGCCGGGTGACATCCGCATTGAAGGGGAGAATGGCTCATTCTTTTTCCCCATTACGTCCTCGATTTTGATCTTAGTACTCTTAACCATTGTTTTAAACATTATTTCTCGCTTTCTCCAAAAATAAAACTTTAGAAATATTTATCAAGAAATCAGATCAAGAATTTTATAAACTTAGATACATCAGCCCAAGATCTTTTGATCGGCTGTTAGGTTTCAGGATTGATTACATCCCCTTGATCGTTACACCAAAATTTCTAAAATCATGAAAAGAATCTTGCCCTTCGTCCTCCTCTTTCCACTGCTCTCTGCTTGCAGACAGCTCAATACGATTCCCTACACGCCGCCACAGACGCCTGAGAGCTGGCTGCAAATTCAGCCTTTTGCTGAAATCCAATATGGGTCGTCGACGTTTATCTTCGTACAACCAAGTACATCAATCATTGTTTACCTATTGGGTATCATTACCATTGCCGCAGGTGTTTACTATTTACAGATCCGGGCGGGGCAGAACTCTCGTTATTGGTGGGGTATTGCCCTTTTGTTGTGGGGTATTGGTGCCATCCTTGCCGGAACAAGTTACGAAGCCTTTAGCTACTACATAAAATGTGCGGGTCGCGAAGCTTGCCAGTGGACGAGTTGGTGGGAGATTTTCTATCTCATTGTTTCTGTTTGGAGTGTGAACGCCATCGTTCTGGCTGTTGCAAATTCCAGTACTAAGGGTGGACTACGAAAATGGCTTTCGGTGTATGCTTTTGTCAGTTCGATCCTATATTTGATCATTGTTTTGGTGGGCGCATTCATCCCAGTCAAATTATTGATCTCGTTTGATTTCCTGCTGGTCTTCGCTGCTCCCGAAATCCTCGCCTTATTCATTCTCAATGGTGTCCGTTACTTTAAACTCAGACAACGGACCGACCTTATACATCTCGGTGTATGGCTTTGGTTGGGTATCACCATCGCCGCTTATTTTATATATTACCTTTCAGGAAATACCGCTGCACTTTGGGAAAAAGGCATCTGGTTCTCTGAGAATGATGTCTTGCATATTGGTCTAATCCTTTGGATGCTTTACATTACCTTTATTCTCGCGCCGCATGTGAATGACACTTCTGTATGAAAACAACTGATTTTGATTATCATCTCCCCGAAACATCCATAGCACAGACTCCTGCTGAGCCGCGTGATTCGTCTCGTCTACTTGTTTTGCATCGCAGTACTGGAGAAGTAGAACACCGCATCTTTCGTGACATTAGCTTGTTCCTACGACCAGGCGATTTGCTCGTCCTGAATCAGACTCGCGTAATTCCAGCCCGCATCTTTGCCCACAAAGAAACCGGTGGCAAAGTGGAGTTGCTCCTTCTTCGCCGCCGCGATGAATTGACTTGGGAAGCCTTGGTGGGCGGCAAAGGCTTGCGCGTAGGCAAGATGGTGCAAGTGGAGAATGGACCTAACGCTGAGATCATTGAAATTCTCGAAGGCTCAGAACGGTTGATCAAATTCTCTGAACCTATTGAGCCTTATTTTTCACAAGTGGGCAATGTGCCCCTCCCGCCATATATCCACGAAAAATTGACTGACCCGGAACGATATCAAACCGTCTTTTCAAAAGAGCCAGGCTCTGCTGCCGCCCCAACGGCTGGACTTCATTTCACGTCGAATCTGCTTTCAAAAATCCAAGCGATTGGTGTGAAGGTGGCATATGTCACTTTGCATGTTGGCTTGGATACATTTGCCCCGGTTAACGAGGATGACCCGGAAGAACACAAGATCCATAGCGAGTGGTGTCATCTTCCGCAAGAAACGGCGGATATTATCAATGAAACCAAACGCAATGGTGGAAGGGTTATCGCCGTGGGTACGACCAGTGTGCGCACCCTTGAGTCGACAGCTTTTTACGCATCACGCACCACACATCATGGCATCGAACTCGATCCGTTTACTGGTTCCACTGCCCTATATATTCTCCCCGGTTATCAATTTAAAGTTGTCGACGCGATGATAACGAACTTTCACCTGCCCAAATCCACGCTATTGATGCTGGTCAGTACGTTTGTAGGGCGAGAGAAGATTCTGGAAACCTATAACCTTGCCATTCGAGAAGGCTATCGCTTTTATTCGTTTGGCGATGCCATGTTTATTGAGTAACTCATCACCTTTCACTCTTCACAAATCATTATGAATCTCGAACAACACAACAAAGAAATCATTGCCTGCCGCAAATGTCCGCGCTTGGTGGAGTGGCGCGAGGAAGTGGCGCGGGTCAAGCGCAAAGCGTATATCAACGAGGAATATTGGGGCAAACCTGTGCCAGGGTTTGGGGATCCGAACGCGCGTGTATTAGTGGTGGGACTCGCTCCCGGCGCGCATGGCTCGAACCGTACAGGTAGGCAATTCACGGGTGATGCCTCAGGGAATTTTTTGTATCCGGCGTTGCACAAGGCTGGGTTTGCGAACCGGCCCAAGTCTGAGTCTCGAAGCGATGGTCTGGTCCTAAAGGATATGTATATCACCGCGTCTGGTCGTTGCGCCCCACCTGATAATAAGCCTAGTCCAGAAGAACTAAATAATTGCCAACCGTTCCTTGAACGTGAATTGGAGCTCATTGATCCAGAGGTGATCGTTTGCCTCGGGCGCATTGCTTTTGAGCGAATTTTGAAGATTTATTCCGAAAAAAGCTCGGTATATAAATTCGTGCACGGCGCGTCTTATCAACTGGCGAATGGGAAATGGATTTTGTGTTCATACCATCCCAGCCAGCAAAATACATCAACAAAGAAGCTGACCCCAAAAATGTTCGAGTCCATTTGGGAAAAAGCAAAGCATTTAGCAGATAGGAAATAGATGAAACAAAATTGGAGAATTGTGGCGGCGGTTTCGACCGCTGCCTTGTTTATGCTTGTGGCTGCATTCGTTTATTGGGCAAGCGATGCAATCCCTGCGAATGATACGGCATTGCAAGCCATGAAATCGGATTCGCAAGTGTCTGTAAGCCCCGAGAACGGGTGGGTGGTCTTTTACCCAGCGGAGAACCCTCGACCAGAAACAGGTTTTATCTTTTACCCCGGTGGTAAAGTGGATTACCGCGCATACGCTCCGGTCTTGAAGTTGATCGCAGCGAGGGGATATTTTGTGGTCGTGGTTCCCGTCCCTTTGAATTTGGCATTTTTCGATGTGTCTGCTGCGTCGCGGGTGGAAGCGGCTTATCCAGAAATAAAGAATTGGTTTGTGGGTGGACACTCATTAGGTGGTGTTGCGTCGGCTTCTTATGCAACGAGCCATGAAGAAATTCGTGGTGTGGTATTTTGGGCTTCGTACCCGGCGGATGATTCATTGAAGACCGAAAATATTCCTGCTGTTTCGATCTATGGCACGAATGACGGGTTGGCAACTGGCGAAAAATTAGATGAGACAAAAGCCTTGCTTTTGCCAGACACAAAATTTGTCGCTATTGAAGGCGGAAACCACTCTCAGTTCGGGTCATACGGACTGCAATCGGGCGATAAAGAGGCAGGAATTTCTCCCGAATCACAGTGGACACAAACAGCCACTGCAACAGTTGAATTCTTTATCGAGGTGTTGAAATAAATAGACAATAATTCATAGACGATGGACTGTAAATCCATCCTCTATGGATTATTTTTCTTGCTCAAATTATGAAACGCTGGAAAAAATTTTTATTACTCTCTTTAATATTTGCTTTTGTCACAACTGCATTGGGACCTTTCGTTGTCCCTGTTCCAACATTGGATGGATTGGTGAGCGAGCAGGAATTTGTTGACCCGGATAGCCAGTTCATCGAGATCAACGGCGTAAACATCCATTACAAAGAAGCTGGGGCGGGCGAAAGGACTTTCATCCTTCTGCATCCATTCGGGGGCAGTACCTATTCATGGCGTGAGGTAATGGATGAGTTTGCAAAATATGGAAGGGTTATTGCTTACGACCGTCCAGCCTTCGGGTTGACCGAACGTCCCTTGCCCGGTGAGTGGGAAGAGAACCCTTATGGCATGAAAGCCAATGTGGAAATTCTGCGTGAATTGCTTGATTCTATGGGCGTGGAAAAAGCGGTTCTTGTGGGCAACTCTGCTGGCGGCGGGGTCGCTGTGGCGTTTGCACTGGAATACCCTGAACGGATCGATGAACTCATCCTTGTGGACCCTGGGGTGGGCGGCGGTCGCGGACCTCAGTTCCCAGCTTGGGCACTGCCTGTCATGTGGACTCCGCAGATGAGGCACTTGGGTCCGTTGATGATGCGAGACTATCAGGAAAGCCTGCCGCGGACTCTCGAACGCGGATGGTTCGACCAAACCAAACTCACCAATGAGATCCGCGAAAGACATTTGCAGATCCTCAAGATCAAGAACTGGGATAAAGCATTTTACGAATTGACCTTTGCGCCTGCCTATCCTGAACTTCGTCCGTTACTGCCCAACTTGACCGTCCCTGTGCTTGTCGTTGCCGGGCAGGAAGACCGTCTCATCCGGTCGTGGTATTTTGAAGCGGTTGCTACTGAGATCCCCGAGGCTACCTTGAATCTCATTCCGCAATGTGGGCACATGCCGCAAGAAGAATGTCCAACCGAATTTATGGAAGTTGTACTAAAATATCTGCAAATACAATGAGTTCTCTGTTGCTTCAATCGGGTGAAACCGCCCCGGATTTTACGCTAAACGATATAAACGGAAATCCCATCCGCCTTTCAAATTATCGAGGAAATAAACCCGTCCTGCTTTCTTTTCTGCGCGGGTTTATCTGACCTCATTGCCGTGCGCAGTTGGCGCGCTTTCGTGATTCTTATAACGGCTTTATCGACCGCGGAATAGAGCTGCTTGCAGTGGGACCTGATGGTCTTGAACAATTCCAACGTTACTGGCAGCGAGAGAATATTCCTTTCATTGGCTTGCCAGACCCGGATCATCACGTAGCAAAAATGTATCGGCAGGAAGTAAATCTATTCAAATTCGGTCGCATGCCAATGAATTGCATCATCGATGTTGAAGGGAGTATCCGCTACATTCATTACAGCGTGAATCGCACAGATTACCCGGATACCGAATTTTTTTTCAACGTAATAGATGAATTGAATAAAGCATCCAATAAAGTATGACACTTGGACGCATTGCCTTTCTCGGTTCTGGCGAAACCTCCCTTGCTGGTGGACGCATCTTTGAAACGCTCGCCCGCCTCATCTCGGACCCGTTGCGGATCGCCATTCTCGAAACGCCAGCTGGCTTTGAGCTTAACGCCTCTCTCGTTGCTGGTCGTGTGGGTGAGTTTCTCAAGACTCGTTTGGGTAATTACAAACCGACGATCGACCTGATTCCTGCTCGCAAAAAAGGGACAGAGTTCAGCCCTGATAACCCGGAAATTCTCCAACCATTATTGCAAGCCAACATGATCTTTATGGGACCTGGCAGTCCCAGCTATGTAGCGCGGCAGTTGAAGGATACGCTGGCATGGGACATTATCCGTGCACGGCATCGTCAGGGCGCGACCTTGATCTTCGCCTCCGCCGCCACCATCTCTGTCGGACGGTGGGTATTGCCGGTTTATGAGATCTACAAAGTAGGTGAAGATGTCCATGTTAAAGATGGGCTCGGTTTCTTCGCTGATTTTGGCATGCATGTCTCTTTCGTACCGCATTGGAATAATGCCGAAGGCGGCGTAGACCTGGACACTAGCCGTTGTTTCATTGGTATGGAACGGTTCAAGCAGTGGTGCGATTTGCTTCCGACAGAAAATACGACAGTGGGTTTGGATGAACACACCGGCGTCATCATCGATTTCGAGTCGGGGATGTGCGAGGTAAGTGGTGTGAGTTCTGTGTCCATCGTGCGGGAATGCGACCCGGAAATTTATCCCTCCGGCTCAAAGTTTGCGCTTAAAGAGATCGGGGATTTCCAAGCTCCCGAACCGATCGAAAAGGATATTCCCTCCGAAGTTTGGGAGATGATTGCTTCCGCGAGTACCTCAGTGAGTGATGGACCTTCTGAGGAAGTGTTAGGTTTGCTTGAGCAACGGAAACAAGCCCGCGCCAACAAAGACTTTGGCGCTTCAGATCGTATAAGAGATGAGATCGCCGCCCTCGGTTGGAAGGTCAAAGATACAAAAGAGGGGCAAGAGTTGGAAAAGATTTAGTTGAAAAGGTCGCGCTATTGCGTGACCTTTTTTGTCTGACAAAATGGGATAAAATAACTGCGCAAGATATCACAAGGAGATTCGTAAATGCGCGCGGTAGACATCATCATCAAAAAACGCGATAAGGGGCAGCTCACCGCTCAAGAAATTGACTTTTTTGTGCGTGGTTTTACCAATGGGGATATTCCAGATTACCAAGCTTCTGCTTTTGCCATGGCGGTCTTGCTCAATGGCATGACTAACTTCGAAACCACAGACTTAACCCTTTCCATGGCACGTTCCGGGCAAGTGCTCGACCTTTCCAAGATCGTGGATGTCGCCGTGGATAAACATTCTTCTGGCGGAGTGGGTGACAAGACCAGTATCTCCGTCATGCCGATGGTGGCAGCTTGTGGTTTGCCCGTTGGCAAAATGTCTGGTCGCGGACTGGGTTTCAGCGGCGGCACACTTGATAAACTTGAATCCATTCCCGGCTACCGCGTCGACTTAACCACCGATGAATTTAAAGCGCAATTAAAAGAAAAAGGCATTGTCCTTACTGGACAATCACTCGACCTTGCCCCTGCCGATGGAAAAATGTACGCCCTTCGTGATGTGACTGGAACGGTTCCGTCCATGCCGTTGATCGCATCTTCCATCATGTGCAAGAAGATCGCCGCTGGAGCCACCGCCATTGTGTTGGATGTCAAAGTTGGCTTGGGTGCTTTCATGCAAACCCTCGAAGATGGGCGTGAACTTGCCGAACTCATGGTGGATATCGGTCGCTTGGCTGGACGTAAAACTGTTGCGCTTCTATCGGATATGAATCAGCCGCTTGGCTCAGCAGTTGGAAATTCGCTTGAAATGATCGAAGCCATTGAAGCGTTGCGCGGCAAAGCTCCCTATGATTACCTGGAGCACATTTTGCATGTCACAGCGCATGTGCTTACCCTTGGTGGACGCGCCAAAGATTTGGACGAAGGTCGCGCTTTGGCGGAGAAATCCATTCAAGATGGAAGTGCACTGGACAAATTACGTCTGCTTGTGAAGGCACAAGGCGGCGATGTTTCGTATGTAGACAACACCTCCAAATTTGAGCGGGCAAAACTTGTCGAGGTGGTAAAAGCCCCTCGTGGCGGATTCATTTCCCAGGTCCATGCAAGAATCGTAGGCGAAGCCTCGGTCGCATTGGGGGCTGGGCGCGCCAAAAAAGGTGACCCGATCGATCATGCGGTTGGGTTTCTCATCCTCAAAAAGGTTGGAGAGACAGTGCAGGAGGGCGAAGCCCTATGCGAGATCCATGCGAATGACGCGGCAAAGCTCAAAGAAGCACATGAGGCGGTCCTTACCGCTTTTCAATATAGTGAAGAACCTGTGCCTCCATTACCGCTGTTTTACGAGTAAAATATAGCGTATAGCCTTGCGATTTTGACTGGAATCAGGCATACTTAATTAACAGGAAACCGGTAATGGCAAAAGTATCACTGCGAATCTACAACCGCGAGATCGAACGTCTCATCGAACAGGGGCATACAGATGAGGCGATAGCCCATTGCCGCCACATTCTAAAGACCTTCCCGAAACATCTTGAAACTTATCGCTTGCTAGGCAAAGCTTATCTTGAAGCACGCCGTTATAGTGAAGCGGTTGATATATTCGGTCGCTTGCTGATGGCTGTTCCTGATGACTTTGTTGCGCATGTTGGTTTAAGTATCATTCGTGACGAAGACAACAAACTCGATGATGCCATTTGGCACATGGAACGAGCTTTTGAAGTCCAATCCTCCAATGCCGCGATCCAGGCTGAATTGCAGCGTTTGTATGGTCGCCGTGATGGCATGGAACCACCCAAGATCCGCATGACACGTGGCGCGTTGGCTCGTATCTATGTGGCAGGTGAGTTGTATCCGCAAGCCATTTCCGAGATTCGTAGTGTGCTCGCCGAAGACCCGCAACGAGTAGATATGCAGGTCTTGCTGGCTCACTCGTACTTTAGAAGTGGTCAACGCGCAGATGCCAGTGACCTTTGTAATCAATTACTCAAACGGTATGCCTACACCTTTGATGCAAATCGCATCATGGTTGAACTTATCCCTTCTTCAGCGGGCGTGGAAAGTACCCAAGTCTATCGAATGCACATAGCGGAAATGGATCCGTATTCGAATTTCACCAAGGGTTCCATTTTCCAAACAGCTGATGTACCAGACGCCTCGGTTAATTTGGAACGCCTCGAATATTCTGGTGAAGAAGTTCAAATGGGGCAGGATTGGAATACATCATCACTTGGCTTCTCTGCCGTTACACCACTTGGAAGCGAAGAAGCTTTTGGGAACGAACAACCAGATTGGTTGCGCGCGACCGAGGAAGCAACGCCTCAAACCTCGTCCATGCCTGTTTCTCAACCCAAGGCAGAAGACGGTCTCCCAGACTTTTTGCGTGATGCCGGGTGGGGTCAAGCGAGTGGACCAGAACAACCCTCATCCATTTTTGATGAAGAACCAGCCCAAGGTATTGTTCAGGCAGACATTCCTGATTGGCTGAAATCGCAAGCTCCTTCTGCTCAACCCACGCCGACCGAACCTGCAGTTTCTGCCATTGAAACGCCGGATTTTCTTTCTGGGCTCGATAGTTCATTCGATCCATTTGCAGGGGCAGCTGCTCCCAGCGGTGAAACGCCAGATTGGTTGAAGAGTGCCAGCGAAGGCGAAGCCGTTCCATCCTTTGAAACATCACCTGCTCAACCACTTGGAGCTGCGACAGATGTGCCTGACTGGTTGAATGGCTCCAGTAATTCAGCTCAAGCTGAAATCGATTCGTCAGATATCCCCGATTGGCTGAAAGGGTTAGACGAAACCCCGAAACCACAAACTTCTGCTGCTAGCGATGTACCTGACTGGTTGGCTGGTCTGAGTGGTGCTGCTGCAACAAATGCATCTCTCACATCTGAAGAAACTCCAATTCCACCTGGCAACCTTCCAGATTGGATGCAAGCTGCTGAGCCCAAGAAAGAAGAACCTGCGGCGACCGTTGAGAGTCTTGGTTCCTCTGCACAAGAACAAGACGATGCCGTAGCATGGCTCGAGTCCTTGGCTGCCAAGCATGGTGCGAAGCCTGAAGAACTGGTTACTGATCCGAACAAGCGTAGTGAAACCCCGCCCGATTGGGTTTCGCAAGCGCAAAATATTGGTGCGCAACCCAGTGTGGAAAGTCTCGGTTCTTCTGAACAAGAACAAGATGATGCCGTAGCATGGCTTGAATCTTTGGCTGCCAAGCATGGCGCGAAACCCGAAGAACTGGTCACAGATCCGAACAAGCGTAGTGAAACCCCACCCGATTGGGTTTCGCAAGCGCAAAATATTAGTGCACAACCCAGTGTAGAAAGTCTTGGCTCTTCTGCACAGGAACAAGATGATGCTGTTGCTTGGCTTGAGTCTTTGGCTGCCAAGCATGGCGCAAAACCTGAAGAACTGGTCACAGACCCGAACAAACGCAGCGAGACTCCGCCCGATTGGGTCTCGCAGGCTCAAAGCATTGGTGCTCAAACCCCTGCAGAATCTGAACCTGCCAAAACCCAGTGGAGCGAAACCGCAGCCAACGTTGGAGAAGATTTTTTTGCTGAGTTTGAAAAAGCATCAACTGCTCAGCCTGTTGCCGATGAAACTGGCATGTGGCTCCGTAGCCTTGAGGAAGAAGAAAAAGAAAAGCCTGCTGACTCCGCATTAGATGTTCCGGACTGGATGAAACCTGAAGAGGATAAGCCGATTAAACGTGGCGCTGTCCCGGAATGGTTGACTGAAACTGAGTCATCTCGCAACCGTTCTTTGGATACATCAAGTCTTCCTGGTTGGTTGGAGGATCTTGATAAAGCCGAAAAACCAGCGATTGCACCCGAAGAGGCGCTTTTCCAAAATCAAGATCTCTCTGATTGGTTAAGCGGTCTGGATGACGAGCCAGGTCTGGATATTGACCCCGAAACTCTGCGAGTCCCGCAACCGCCAATTGAAACCAAGGTGCCTGTGAGCGAACCGCAACAGACAACCAATGACCTTCCTGATTGGATCACGACTGATGAAATAGAGGAAGAGGAGGAAACCGAATGGACGCCTCCGACTCCGCCTGCAACTGCTCCTGTTTCTCTGAGCGCAGACTTACCCGACTGGCTCCAAAGCGAGGATGAAGATCAACCTGGAGAAGACCTTTCAGATGATGATACGCCACCTTGGATTCATCGCGAAAAATATGAGGCGGAAGGTATTGTAGCTCAGCCTCCCAAGCCTACCTCTCCATCTGATTGGCACCCTGTTGTAGCAGCACAGAAAGCTGATGAAACACCTGCAGTCCAACCAGCGACGCAACCCCAAGGTGAAAAGCAACGGTTGGTTCAAAATCCACCTGCTCCTGAACCAGTTGCAGCTGAAAAGAAAAAAGTCCCTGCCAAACCAAGTCTGCCACGACAGAAAAAATCTGAAGGGCAGGGAAGTGTCAGCATGTTGAGCCTCGCCAAGGCGGAGTTAGACCGTGGTGATATCCCTGAAGCCCTGGTCCATTACGGGAAGTTGATCAAGAAAGGCAAGCACCTTGAAGAGGTTATAGGCAACTTGTCTGAGTCTATATACCGCTATCCTGTAGAAGTTGGGATTTGGCAGGCGCTGGGTGATGCCTATATGCGGGCAAACCGATTGAAGGAAGCTCTCGAGGCTTATAACAAAGCGGAAGAGCTCATACGATAAACATTGCGAACGCCGCTGGAAACAGCGGCGTTTGATAGCACTAGCTTGGCAATGAAATAATTTTGGAGGAACTCTATGGAAAAATCTCTCGTACTCGTAAAACCCGATGGTGTTCAGCGTGGTTTGATCGGTGAAGCTATTTCGTGTTTTGAACGCCGTGGTCTGCGCCTGATCGGCGCCAAGTTTATTTGGGTCAGCAAGGAATTGGCGGAAGCTCATTATGCTGAACACAAGGGCAAAGGTTTTTATGATGGTTTGATCTCTTACATTACCTCTGCTCCGGTAATGGCAATGGTGTGGGAAGGTCCCAACGCTGTAGTTGCCATTCGCCAGACCGTTGGTTCGACCAAGCCATGGGAAGCTGCTCCTGGCACCATCCGCCACGACTTTGCTCTTGAAGTGGGTCGCAACCTCATCCATGCTTCTGACAAGCCTGAAACTGGCGAACGCGAAACTGCTCTCTGGTTCAAGAAGGAAGAACTGGTTGAGTGGTCCCGCGCCATTGATGCCTGGGTGTTCGAGAAGTAAGTCCAATTTCTAAATTAGTTTATTAGAGTAGTCCTTCCTGATTATCAGGAAGGACTACTCTTTTTATACACAAAAGGGATGGATTTACCTATTTCCATGCTGGTCAAAAGTTATATAATGAAATTAGATGGGGAATTAAACGCTTCTTTCTATGTTCAGTGGAGGGAAGGTTGGTATGAGTAATTCAAAATGGCTCGAACCGATTTTGGTGCTTGTGATAACAGCATTGGCTTGTAATTTATCAACCACATCCAATATCCCACCAGAGGAGACCCGAGTGGCAGTCGCTGTCCAGCAGACGAGTTTAGCCATCCAACGCGCAACGTTGGATGCACCACCACTCCCAATGCCAGCTGCTACATATACTCCATATCCAACGTATACACCTGTCCCAACCTTGTCTGCGCAAATAGGCGCTACAGAACCGGCTTTAGCGGAGATGGATTTGGATGCGCTGATCAAAGGTTCAAATATTCTCGTTTACGAGGATGTTGTAGGTGACCCAACTTTGGTACCGCTTGTGGGTAATATGGTTAATGCCATGAATTTTTCGGGAGGCAAAATCATTAACACGGGCGATGCGATGGGGAAATTTCGTGAGTATGCCAACTCTGCCACTAAATGGGATCTGATCATTGTATCTGCTGAGGTACGGTCGGGATTTAGTGGAGAGTTATTCGAAGTGATGTATGACCACATCAATAATGGCGGTGCGGTCATTATTGAGATCTGGTATTTGGATCGTGTCGTTAGTGGAAAGATTTCCCCGATCTTGAGCAAATGTGGTGTGACGCTATTCCGTGACTGGGAACGTAATTGGAATTATGATCCCTATGATTATTCGATCTACTGGTTGGATTCGTCGCATCCACTGCTTTCCGCTCCGAATATTGCCCAAGCGCCATCTTATCCATATCCGGTCTGGTACGACGATGCTGGCGATCTACTCGAATTAACATCAAGTGGCGATGCGGTATTGGTAGGAGGTCTCCACGCTAATCGTAAGTCTGATTATGGAGTCCTGGCAGCTTGCATGGATGGTAGGATGGTTCTCCAGACCTTCTCCACTCATGATTACAAGATGGAGATCATGCAGCCATTGTGGGAAAACTACATCATTTATACACTTACAAATCATTATCTGTTTCTTGATGACTGAAAATTAGAGGAAGCCGCTATTTAGTTCTAACAATATCCAACGGTTCTGGTCAGGTTGATAGCGCAGACGTGTGTAGCCAGTATCTCCAAAGGCAAAAACTGCCCCTTGCTTCCATGTGAAAAGTGGAGCGCCTAGAACAGTTCGCAATGCAGCGTTGAGGATGCCGCCATGAGCAACAACAAGATAATTTCCTGTCCCTCTGCGGACGATGTTTTCAATGGCTTTGCTTCCACGACGGTGAAATTCCAAGTCACTTTCGCCTGAGCCATGGAACGGTTCGAAAGGATTTCGAAATTGCGGGGTGGGATATCGTTCTTCAGCTACATCGAATGGAAGTCCTGCCAAAGGTCCATTATTGAACTCCATCCAGTCAGGGTCAGATTCAATTGGGGTTTTTAGGACTTTTCCAACAATATTGGCGGTTTCTTGAGCACGGATCATTGTGCTGGCGATGATCTTGTCAAATATAAACTCGCGCCTGAGAAACTCATCGGCGCGAGCTTGTACTTGGGAAATACCAATTTCTGTAAGAGGGGAGTCGTATCTACCTTCATGTACGCCCTCGTCATCGGCCCGGGAACGTCCGTGCCGCATGAGTGTGATTTGAATGTCATTGCTCATGGTTGTATACCCTCCAAGTACCGAGTTTTGACGACTATTGAAGTCTTAGAAGGACTTTTCCATCTTCCCAGAGTTCTTCGATCTGATAATAGTCGCGTTGATCTGGTGAAAGAAGGTGTAAGACAACATCACCAAAATCAACCACAACCCATCCGTCACGAGAATTTCCTTGTTTTTTGGCTTTCCTTTTATATTTTTTCCGGACTTCGTCTATTGCGCTGTTTGCAAGCGCATCAAGCATTCGATCACTTGTACCAGTACAAAAAACGAAATAATCAGTAAAGGAAGCAATTTCTTTGATGTCCATCAGGACAATGTCTTCGCCTTTTTTGTCTTCGAGGGCGTCAACAATATCACGAGCCATAGTTAATGTATTCAGAATTCACCTCAGTGGAGTGGAAAATAGTTTCGTATAGACCGAACCTTCGGAATTTAGGTCACTTTTATATATATGGACAGAGTCTACTCTGGCAATGCCAATTTTGCCAAGTTGAATTGAAGACAGGGCGTTACTTATCTTTTGGAGATCCTTTCCGTCAAGTCCCTGACGGACACGTCCTAATGTGAGATGTGGGGAGAAGGGACGTTCTTCCTTCTCGTACCCTAACCGCTTGGCACCTTCTTCAATGGCTTTCTGCAAATTTGAAAGTGCGGCAGGAGCGTGGATTCCGACCCATAGGACGCGAGGTCGGTTCGAGTTTGGGAAAGAGCCGACGCCTCCGATTTGCAGATCGAACTGTGTTATGGAATCGGTAGATTGGACAAGCATCTGTTTTAAGAATTCTAAGTGAGAGACAGGTACATTGCCCAGAAATTTTAATGTCAAATGCAGATTGTGAGTTAAAACCCAGCGAATGACCTCATTCCCCAATGTCTGGCGGAGGCGTTTGGTTTGCTGTTCGATTGAATCGAGAATGGATAATGGGAAATCAAGAGCGATAAAAGTGCGAATCTGATTCATTCTTTGGGAGCAGTATGAAGTACCTGTTCCACAGCGTTTTTGAGATCTTGAAACCCTACAGGTTTTGTGAGGTACATCGAAGCGCCTGCTTCAAGCCCTATCTTGATATCGCCGGGCATGCTTTTAGCGGATAGGATGATAACGGGGATAGCAGAAAGATCAGGTTCGCGGCGAATATATCGCAAAACTTCAAGTCCTGAGATATCAGGCATCATGATATCGAGCAAAATCACATCTGGTTTTTCTTGTGAAATGATGGGAATTGCAGGTGCGCTGGAGAACATTTTGATGACCCTAAACCCATTAATACGCATCATCTCCGAAAAAAGTTCGGCTGCGTCTGCTTCGTCTTCGATGATCATGACCGTTTTTTGTTTGGGGTTCATTACGTTTCCTTTACGGGGCTAAAAATAGCATAAAGGTAACGAATTTGCAAGGGCACATAAATTTTGCGATGCCTTTGTAAGAAATCATCTTTTTCTCATGTCTATGTTTTGAGTATCTGGAGGTATTAATGAGCGAGTTGGATATGTTCCGTGCAGAAAAGAATGAGTTTTTCGGGAGCCACCCGCAGAGCCCTATTAAACGCGAAGATAGAAAGAATTTCAAAGGCTTAAACTATTTCCCAGAGAATGATGCCTTGCGTTTGGAAGTGCTAGTGGATGAATTCCCCAATAAAGAAGAGTTTGTTATGCAAACAACTACCGGCAACGTTCAGCATTATGAACGTTTTGGAAGTTTTTCTTTTGAAATCGATGGACAAACTGTGAAATTGACCATATATCGCAGTGAGCATGGTTTCTTTTTACCATTCGTGGATTCACTGGCTGGTACTGAGACGTACCCAGCTGGTCGTTACCTTGAACCGGATCCATTGCCTGGTGGGAGATTCTTTATTGACTTCAACCTGGCATACAACCCGTACTGTGCCTACAATGATATGTATTCTTGCCCCATCACCCCATCAGAGAATCGGCTGAAAGTGCCAATCCGTGCGGGAGAGAAGTTGTTTACCAAATAAAAAATTGACGGGCATTTGCCCGTCAATTTTTTATTTGGTTTCGTTTTGATCTTCTGCATTTTCCACAACGTTTAGCAGAGCTTCGTACTCGTCGCAGCAATCTGAGCACATGTCCAAATGTTCGTAGATTAGAGGGGTGAGGATCGCGGCATCTTGCCCATCTTTAACCTCAGCTTCCACGAACTCATCCAGCCGGGCGTACATGTCACTGCAGGAAAGGTCTTCTTCACGAACCTGTTCAAGGATCTTGAGGAAGCGTAGAACGACTTCATCCGTGATCTCAGGTTGAGAAGAAGATTGGTTATCTGGGTTGGGAATTTTTTCGATATTCATTCTAAAGGTGAGACGATTAATAAAAAGTTAATCTTACTTGTGTGATTATACCCAAATTACAAACTTTTTATTTTTGCTCGAAGGCTAGCAAGACATCTTGAGGGGAGAGGTCTTCCAAAGCCAGACGCTTTTTGAGGCGCAGACGGGCATCATGCAGGAGTTTGTACAAGGCATTTCGATTGGTTTTCATCCGCTTGGCGGCTTCTTCCATGGGCATATCTTGCAATCCCAAAAGAACAAGCGCTTCACGCTGTTTGGGCGTCAATTCTTCCTCCAAAATACGGCGGACGCGGGATACCATGTCTTTGCGTTCAGCGGAGGTCTCGGGAGATGCCTGCGGGTCAGCGAGCAAACCGGGCGGCGGCGGGGCATCTTCGTTCTCGGTCAATTCATCGAGGGAGGAGTCTCGCCAGCGTTTTCGCCGGAGTTCGGTCAGCGCAATGCGGATAGCGATCTTATGCACCCAGGTTGTGAAAAGGCTGCGCCCTTCAAAAGTATCCAGTTGGTCAAGAACACGCAAAAGAGTTTCCTGAGTTACTTCCTCCACTAAAGGCGGGAATAGGGGATCGTCTGATGATAGCCAACGCGACAAGGCATAAGGCAAGCCTTTTTGGATGATAGCACGCAAGTCACTAAGGGCTTCCTCATGGGAGGAGCCTGCACTGCGTAGATCGTTTAACCAGGTTTCATTAGTCCGGGAGGTCATACTGAATTCATTATAAAATACTGTGGGGGGATTTTTAGCATCTCTGATAGATTCTGATAGGATTTTTACAAATCTGGTGGAAAAAACGAAAACCGCCTCTCTTGAGACGGTTCGCTGGTGGGCGCGCAGGGACTCGAACCCCGGACCCCTACTGTGTGATAGTAGTGCTCTAACCAACTGAGCTACGCACCCAACGGAGCGAGATTATAGCCGAGGCGGGCATCTTTGGCAAGCCTAATGTGCAAGGTCTTCGGGCTTGAAACAAGCTTCATAATCCGTGCCAATGATGATGCGATATTGTACTTTGCTATTCGCATCTGGCATGGATAGTACATTGGCAGAATACGTACCAAGCACATTTAGAAGGGTCTGACGCTGATTGGTGTCTTGTGATGTTGTGTAATCTATAAGGACAGAGTTGCCGTAATTTCGGTTGTCTGCAGGGCTGGTAATAGTCTCATATCCGGCATAATTCAGGCGAGAAGCTGCGAGGGTTTCCATCGTATCAAAGTAAGAACCATTCTGGACTTCGACGGTAATGGTCTCACGGGTGGATGCATAAGTAGAGAGGGTTGTGGCTTCGATGAGCATTGATGTTAATGATTCTTGCGGCAGGAGAACTGCAGCGCCTCCAGGGGTCGTCCACGGTTGGACGTAGGGCGGGCGAATGTAATAACTGCGGATATTTGCATTGGTGAAGTTCACTGCATAAGGCGCAAGACTCAGCATATCTCCCAACCCCATATCAGTGATGACTGTGCTGGAGAAATCATTGTAAAGCTGTGGAATTTTGGTGAAAGTACCGGTTTGCAAAGCTTTTTGGAAGATTGTGCGGATGACTTCTTGCTGGCGGCGTCCGCGGTCGAAGTCGCTGGATTTGGACCGGGAACGGGCATACCAGAGAGCAAGGTCGCCATCCATGTGAACTTGCCCGGGACCTACCGTATAAAGCCACCAGTTGTTCTCGTCGTTTTCGTCCAATCCAGGGGAGATCAAACGCCAGTCAGTGTAGGGACAGGCAATTGGAACATCGATGCCGCCAAGGGTATCTACGATACGGCGAAAACCATCAAATTCAACCATGGCGGTATGGTCGATGCGAATCCCAAAGTTTTGCATAATTGTGTCTTTAAGGAGTCCCATCCCGCCGCCGGGGTAGCTGCCTTCACCGCTTTGGTACGCAGTATTGATGCGCTGCATGCCAACCGTGGGAATATAGAGCCAGGTATCTCTTGGAATAGATATGAGCGAAACCTGTCCTTCGCGATACCAGACAACTGCAATGAGCAATGTGTCAGTGCGATGTGAATTGCCAGTAGGTCTGCGGTCTGAGCCAATTAGCAGAAAATTGATGGTTTCATTTTCGGTGGTAAGCGGTGGTAAAGGGGTTGGGTTGACTAGCAATGCTTCGGCAGGCGGGGGAGCAGCTTGGGTGGGAAATAACTGTTCAATGGGGGCTGTTGCTGTCGGCGAAGCTTGAGGCGTGACGGTTGGGAAGAAGGTCTCGGTAGGAAAGATCAGTTGTGGTGCAGGGTTTGAGTTGCTTGCAAGAAGAATAGGTAGAGTGGGCGTTGCAAGGGAAGGTTGAAAAGGGGTTGGTGTTGGGGAGGCATTTGGGGCAGATGTAACAAGTACAAAGGGCTGCGGAGCTTGTGCTGGGGCTGGTGTTCCACAAGATGTAATAAGAACAGCCAAACAAGCGGTCAATGCAATGAGGGAGGAAGGTTTCATCTATGTTCAAAAAGGGTGGGATGTGAAGCCCGAGTTATGGCGTGGGGGGCACAGCGGGGCTGGCAGTTTGAGTTGGAACTGGTGTAATGGTTGGCGCAGGGGTGGATGTGGGTGGAACGGAAGTATGCGTTGGGATGAACGTTGCCGTGAAAGGCAAAACTGTTTGGGTGTAGGGCTCGGTCAAAAATGGCGCTGCAGTATAGGTGATGCCGGGGAGCGGCGTAAAAGTAGGCGTGCGGGTTGGAACGTTCGGGACGTAAAGTATTTCACCTGAGTAGATGAGATCGCTGATACGACAGTTCACCTGTTTGATTAGACTTGCACTTGCGCCATATCTTGAACCAATATTGAAGAATGTGTCTCCCGGTTTGACTGTGTAATTTTTGATCCAACCAACTGCGCCCTGGACGCAACCT
>JBEBCV010000408.1:0-11736 GCA_041157505.1 Chloroflexota bacterium
TCCGTCATTTGCATGACGTCATTCTCACCCTCGGCATGGGCGCGGATGCCATCGTGCCGTATCTGCTTTTCGAGGCGGCGTTCAAAGAGAAAACCGAAGTCGCAGACGAGATCAAATCCAAATTGAAGAACACGCTCAAAGCTTTGCGCTCCGGCATCGAGAAAAGCACCAGCACCATGGGCATCCACGAAGCGCGAGGCTACGGACGTTTATTCGCGAGCATTGGTCTTGGCGCGGAAGTTGCATCGGCGTTGGGAACGCCCAATCATGGCGGCTCGGCGAATGGCGGCTTGCAATGGGCAGACATCGATGCTGAGATCGAAAAACGTGCCCAGTCCTATCACAGTGCCGGGCGCGGCGATCTTGCACGCGTGAATCATTTTTACCCGAAAGTGTGGAAGGCAGCGGGAAAGTTCGGGAAGGGCGAATCAGGCTCGGGTGAGTATGAGGCGCATGTCGAAAGCACGGCAAAAGCCAACCCGGTATCGCTGCGTCATATTTTGGAATTCCGCCCAGTCGAGTCGAAGGTCCAAAAAGAAAATGTGGACATTCGCATCACGTCGCACAGTTTGCCGTTCCTCATCGCTTCGATGTCCTTTGGCTCGCAAGGTGAGATCGCTTATCGCGCGTATGCTGAAGCGGCGTTTCGATTGAACATGCTTTCGGTGAACGGCGAAGGCGGCGAGATCCGCGACCTGCTTGGCAAGTATCCGTTCCATCGCGGCATTCAAATTGCGTCGGGTCGTTTCGGCATCACAGCAGAGACCATCAATTCATCCAATCTCATTGAGATCAAAGTTGGGCAAGGCGCGAAACCCGGCGAAGGCGGGCACCTGCCCGCGCGCAAAGTGACCGACAAAGTAGCGGCAGCGCGCCATGCCCGCAAAGGCGTGGACTTGATCTCGCCTTCGAACAACCACGATATTTATTCCATCGAAGACCTCGCGCAATTTATCGAAGAGCTGAAGACCATCAACCCGAAGGCGCGTGTAGCGGTGAAAGTTCCGGTGGTGCCGGGCATTGGTATCATCGCAGTTGGCATCGCCAAAGCCGGAGCCGATATTATTTACCTGACCGGCTTCGACGGCGGGACAGGCGCGGCGCGACAACATTCGCTGAAACATGTCGGCTTGCCCGCTGAGATCGGTATCGTCGAAGCGCATCGCACTTTGACTGAGGCTGGGTTGCGCAACGACGTCGAGATCTGGGCTGACGGCGGAGTCCGCACGGCGGCAGACACGGTGAAATTGATGTGTCTCGGCGCAAACCGCATCGGCTTTGCGACACTGGCAATGGTTGCAATTGGTTGTACGATCTGTCGTGACTGTCAGAGCGGGACGTGTCACACAGGCATCACGACTCAAATTGAATCAAAAGAACAAGCCACAGGTTTGGGGATTAAGCATTTTGTTCCGCGTGATCTTGAACAAGCTACACAAGCCTTGGTGAATGTTTTCAATGAGCTAGGCGAAGGTGTGCGTGAGATCGTGGCGCGACTTGGATTTGAGTCGGCGCAAGAGATTGTCGGGCGTTCTGACTTGCTCGTGCAAGCCTCGCACCACAAGCAGATCGATCTGAGCGAAATGCTCATACCTGCCGAAGAATATCTCGCCAAACCGATTCCCGTTTCCATCCCCCAGCAAGAAGCGTTGACCATTGACCGCGGTCCGCTACACCGACCGCGTAATCATCTCACCACCGTCATCTCGAATTTAGTGATGGAAAGTTTCACCACCCACAAACAAGATGCGATCCTCTTCGAAGACGATAAGGTCACACCCGTAGATCGCGCTCTTGGTACCCACCTCACCGGCGCGATGACCCGCTTCCGCAACAACTGGAGCTGGTCACCGGGTCACGGCGGCATGGGCGGAAACCGCGAGACCTGGCGTTTGCCCATTCAAGATGTCGAGTCGGATGCGGTTCCGCGCACGAATTTGCATTTCACCAGCAGTTCTGTCCCCGGCAATGGGCTCGGCGCATACAATGCCGACCCAGTTCACATCCTCGTGGAAGGCGGCGCACAAGATGGCGTGGCAAAAGGCATCTCTGGCGGACGTGTGGTCATTATGAAAGGCTACAACCACAACGGCATCCTGATCGATGGCTCGGTTGGGAAGAGTCTCGCCTACGGCGGCACGGGCGGCATGGTCGTTGTGCAAGGCAACGCGGACTCACGCGCCTGTGTGCGCCTCTCCGGTGCCGATGTCATCATCGGCGGCGAGATCAACAAACCGCTCAATGACAGCCTCGGTTTCATCGGTGCGCGTGCCAACGTCAAAGGCTTCCTGTGCGAATACATGACCGCCGGACGCGTTCTCGTGCTCGGTGACCCCGGTCCGTGGATGTGCGCAGGCATGACTGGCGGCGTCTTGTACCTGCGCTTACAACCGCATTTGCACTTTGACTACCCCGCCATTCAACGTCGCCTCGCCAAGGGCGCGAAAGTCTCTGTGCAGGCGGTAGATGATACTGACTTCCAAAACTTAAAACACTTGCTCACCATCTATGCTGAAGAGTTGCACCAAAACCATCAATCCGATGAAGCCGAAAATGCGCTGGGTCTGTTGATCGATTGGAAGAATACCTTTATCCGTGTTGTGCCGGAGGGATTGCAAGAAGATCAGAGATTCGCAACAGAGTAATAAAGAGGCGGGCAAATAGCCCGCCCTACAAGCTCATACAGGACGCTGACGAGCGCAGATGGACGCGGAAAAAGTACTTAAAAAATCCGCGTGCTCCGCGTTCATCCGCGTCTTAATTGCTCTTAAGAGCTTGTTCATCGAAATTTCAGAATGCTCCATTTGGGTAATGCATTCAGTTTCAAGATAACCCATGCGGGGAATAGTATTGAAGCCTCAAATCCATAGAATAAACGCAATCGTCTGGTCATCTATGCAAGTTGAAAGAGGCAGCCATGATACTACCTGTAATCATTTTCGTTCTGGCATATATCTTCATCGCAACCGAAAAATTTCCACGCCACTATGTAGCGCTGATCGGTGGCGGGTTGTTGATTCTGTTCGGCATCCTCAGCCCGATGGAAGCGTTGAATTACATCAACTGGGAAACGCTCGGTCTGCTGGCAGGCATGTTCACGCTGGTTTCGATCCTCGAAGAAGCGGGCTTCTTCAAATGGCTCGCCATGCGTGCCTTGAAAAAGTTTGATTATCACCCGGTCTCGCTGTTCGTGATTCTGATCGTCTTCGCCGCCATCATGGCCATGTTCGTGGATAGCATCACCGTGATGCTTTTCCTCTCTGCGCTCACGCTTCAACTTGGGCGGTTGCTGAAACTAGACCCCGTGCCTTTGGTCATCGCTGAAGTCTGCGCCGCCAACACGGGCGGATCTGCCACCCTCGTAGGCGACCCACCTAACGTCATCCTCGGCACCACACTTGGTTTCAACTTTGCCGACTTTGCCACGCACACCGGTCCGATTTCGCTGTTGGCATCATTGCTTCTGCTTGGCATGTTCTACCTGACTAATCGTCAGGCGCTGAAAAATGCCCATGCTCTGCTGACCGATGAAACGGTCAACGAGATCGAGGCGCTGCACAAAGAGCCATTACACGCGCAGCTCACTCGCATCGGATTGGTATTCTTCCTGATCGCAGTTGTCCTGCTCGTCTTCCACACACCACTGAGTCACGTCATTGGTTTTCACATCAACGCCGCCATGGCTGCACTTATTCCCGCCGGGTTAGCCATCCTCTTCATGCAAAACAATGACCGCAAAAAGGCATTACTCAAAGTGGACAGTGAAAGCATTTTGTTCTTTGCCGGTCTTTTCGTGCTCATTGGCGGGCTTGAAAAGATCAATCTGTTTGAGCAGATCGCCTCTGGTTTATCGAATTGGGCTCATGACCACAGCATGTTGGTGATGGTACTGCATTGGGTTCCGGGCCTTGCCAGCGGAATTGTGGACAACGTCCCGCTTGCGCTTGCGATGAGCTATGTGCTCAAAGACCTGGCACAGATCCCGGGTGCGCCGGAGTTGGCGCTTATGGTTTGGTCTTTGGCATTGGGTGTGAACCTTGGCGGAAACTTAACTCCCATTGGCGCATCGGCCAATGTGGTGGCGTACTCGTTCATGGAAAAACACCACGGCTCCATCGGCTGGAAGCGCTGGCTGACCGTTGCCGTTCCACCGACCCTGGCGATCATGATCTTTGCTTCACTAGGTATCTTGTTCAAAGGACAAATTGGATGGTTCTAATATCCTGCTCGCATAAAGGTTTTGTCTCAAAAAGAGCAGTTCGAAAAGAGGAGAAGAGAAAATGAAAGGTTTCAAAAATCGCTGGACGTTTATATTAGTTTTTACCCTGTTACTCGCCGCAACAGTGGTAACACCGGTCTTCGCCGATGATGGCGGTCCCACCACCGAACAAGTTGCCGACCTCACATTGGGCATCAATATCTTGTGGATGATCCTTGGCGGGTTCCTCGTATTTTTCATGCAGGCTGGTTTCGCGCTTGTAGAAACCGGCTTCACCCGCAATAAGAATGTCGTCCATACCATGATGATGAACATGATGGTGTTCTGTATCGGAGCTGTGGGGTACTGGCTGGTAGGGTTTGCCTTTCAGTTCGGCGGAGTCAATGCCCCCTATCCTGAAGTGGCGCGTGCTGGCGTCGTTGCAGGAGAATGGGCGCATTCACCCATCACCCTTGGCGATTGGACAGGCTTCCTCGCCAACCCATTGATCCGTTTTGGGCAGCATGGTTTCCTCGGTGGCAGCGGATTCTTGCTCGCTGGTTTTGGTGCCAACGCTGGTTTGCTTGCTTTCTTCCTCTTCCAAATGGTCTTCATGGATACGGCTGCCACCATTCCAACCGGCTCGATGGCAGAACGCCTCAAGTTCAGCGGATTTATCTGGATGAGCTTGTGGGTCAGCATGGTGGTCTACCCGATCATCGGTGGTTGGATATGGGGCGGCGGATGGCTTCAGAATATTGGTCGCAGCCTTGGGCTGGGTAATGGAGCCGTAGACTTCGCTGGCTCTGGTCCCGTTCATATGATCGGCGGCGCGATTGCCCTAGCTGGCGCAATTGTGATAGGTCCACGCATTGGAAAATACAACAAAGATGGTTCTGCCAATACCATTCCCGGACATAGCATTTCGTTGGGCATTCTTGGTACCATCATTCTGTTCTTTGGATGGTTTGGTTTCAACCCCAGTTCTTCTCTTGGATTTGTGGGCGGGTTCCGCAACTTGGCAGTGATCGCCGCCATCAATACTCTGATGGCAGGTGCGTCAGGCGGGATCTCGGCGATGACCTATGCCTGGTTGTTTGGTCCAAGCAAGAAACCAGATGCAGGGCTTTCCGTCAACGGGATTCTGGCAGGCTTGGTTGCCATCACCGCCCCATGCGCCTTCGTTGACTCGTGGGCTGCTGTTGTGATCGGTCTGATCGCCGGTCTCATTGTCTGCTGGGCGACCTTCCAACTCGATAAGTGGAAGATCGACGACCCCGTTGGTGCGGTTCCGGTTCACTTCTTCAATGGCGCTTGGGGTGTTCTCGCCGTCGGCATCTTTGCCAATGGCAACCCTGATACCGCCGCTTGGAACGGTGTGGAATCTCCAGTAACTGGCTTGCTCTACGGTGGTACCACCCAGATCCTTGCCCAACTTGCAGAGGTGACCAGTATTTTCGTCTTCGCCTTTGGCCTATCTTATGTATTCTTCAAAATATTAGCGGCCTTCAAAGTTTTGCGTGTCTCCCGCGAAGTGGAACTGCAAGGTTTGGATATTCCCGAAATGGGTTCTGTGGGCTATCCAACGGACTGGGAACCTGCTGCGGATGCGCTGAGTGGTGATGTTGTCATGCCGAAAAGCGCCCTAGGTTCTCCAGCCGACTAATTAACTCACGTTCTTCCCATCTCCTTGGTTTGGTCCCTTTTGGGACAAAATGGACAGGTGACACAGCACCTGTCCATTTTCATTTAATCACCCATTTCTCCATTCAAACCTTCATTTGGTCACCCAAGTGTACCCATTTGGGTAATAGACCCGCCCTGTCCGCCCTCCTATAATCCCGCCATTCACAAATCAATTGTAGGAGAGAAAAGAATGGCTAAATCAGTCAAAGAAGTTTTGGAAATGGCAAAAGGCGTTCAGGTGGTAGACCTGCGCTTCACCGACCTGCCCGGCACCTGGCAGCACTTTACCATGCCTGTTCAGCGCCTCAATGATGACTTTTTCAAGGAAGGTATTCCCTTTGATGGTTCATCCATTCGCGGTTTTCAGGAAATCCATGAATCAGACATGCTCCTGAAGGCAGATCCCGATACTGCATTTGTCGACCCGACTGCTGAAACCCCCACCCTCGTCCTGTCTTGTAACGTCTTTGACCCAATCACTGAAGTAGCCTATTCCCGCGATCCACGCTATGTGGCGCAGAAGGCTGAGGCGTATGCTAAAAGCACGGGTCTCGCCGACACCGTCTACTTCGCGCCTGAGGCGGAGTTCTTTGTCTTCGATGGTATTCGCTACACTTCCACTCCTCACGAAGCAGCTTTCTCCATTGAATCTGAAGAAGGCTGGTGGAGCAGCAATCGTGAAGGCAGCAAGGGCGGACAGATCCAGCCCAAGCGTGGTTACTTCCCGACCTCCCCAACTGATACCCTGCAGGAACTGCGCAACAAGTTCATGCTCGCCATGCAAGCCGCCGGCGTGACGATGGACTTGCACCACCACGAAGTTGCCACCGCGGGTCAGAGCGAAATGAGCATGACCTTCACCACGCTTACCCGCATGGCAGATGACCTGCTGCTTTACAAGTACATTATCAAGAACGTAGCTCGCAAGTATGGCAAGACCGTAACCTTCATGCCCAAGCCCATCTTCGGTGATAACGGCTCCGGTATGCACGTTCACTCCTCGATGTGGAAGGATGGCAAGAATGTCTTCTTCGACGAGAAGGGGTATGCCGGTCTTTCGCAGACCGCCAAGTATTACATCGGTGGTTTGCTCAAGCACGCGCCTGCCTTGCTCGCACTCACTTCCCCCACCACCAACTCGTACCGCCGCCTCGTGCCCGGTTACGAAGCACCCGTGAACATCGCCTACTCACAGCGTAATCGCTCCGCCATCTGCCGTATTCCGGCGAACAAATCATCGAAGGCAAAGCGTGTTGAATTCCGCGCTCCCGATGCCACCGCCAATCCTTATCTTGCGTTCTCTGCCATCTTGATGGCTGGTATCGACGGCATCTTGAACAAGATCGACCCCGGCGAACCAAAGGATGTGGATCTCTACGAACTGCCCGCCGCTGAAAAGGCACTCATCAAGCAGGTGCCATCCAGCCTCGATGCCGTGCTCAATGCGCTCGAAGCCGATCACGAATTCCTCCTCAAGGGCGGCGTGTTCACCCCCGACCTGCTCGAAGAGTACATCAAGTACAAGCGCACTCACGAAGTGGATGCCATTCGTCTGCGCCCGACACCGCACGAATACGTCCTTTACTTTGATGCCTAGCATCTAACCTCGCTTCACTCCCCGCCGACAGTTGGTTGCATCTCCTGAGCATGCAGCTGGCTGTTGGTGTGTTCTGAAGTGCGTACCACCAATTTTTGGGAGTTCGTCCCCCTGGTGACGCGTACCCTCCTAGGTAGGGGCGGGAACCACAGCACCCGCCCCTACGAAATATTTACGATATGACCCCACTCCTTATCTCATCTTTTGTTCTTGGCATCGCCTTTTGCGCCCCTCCCGGCATAATCACCACCGAAACCATTCGGCGCGGTGCTGCACGTGGATTCTTTCCCGCGCTTTCGGTACAGTTTGGATCATTGGTTGGTGACACCACCTGGGCAGCGATCGCACTCACCGGGTTGGCATTCGTCATTCAGAACAATATCGCCAAGGCAATTTTGAGCGTCATCGGAATCACACTGATGATCAAACTGGCTTTCGATGCCATCAAAGATGCGCGTGAAGGAAAACACCCCGCCGATGGAGCAAATACCGATTCCACGCGTGGGGATTTTGCCAGCGGAGCATTTCTCTCCCTTGGCAATCCAATGAACATCGTTTTCTGGACGGGACTGGGAACAACCGTTTTCGCTTCCATCGCAGGGACACCTCAACCGATCCATTTCGCCACCTTCTTCACCGGCTTCTTGGGTGGTGCTGTCCTTTGGTGCTTCTTCATTGCAGGTCTCGTTGCCTGGGGTCGCCAATGGATGACCGCTTCTTTCTTCCGTTTCCTCAACGCCTGCTGCGGTCTTGTCCTTTTCTATTTTGCTGTTCAACTGGGAATGCAAACGTTCCAGAGTTTTATTTAGTGCCATTATGTAAGGGCAGGGTTCCCCTGCCCTCGCCATGAAGTAAAATCTCTTTACAAAATAAAATCTGTTCATGGCAAATCCATCCCCTCTCTCGCCCGATGACATTAACCCGCGCCTTTTAGAGGCGCTTGCCAGCTTAACTCAGATCGGGACCGCCATCAATCAGATTGGCATCAGCGAAGACCAATCCTCCAGCCTGCAGTTGATCGTGGAAAGCGCCATCCGCGTGGTACCGGGATTCTCCGCTTCGATCTATGTGTACAACCCCGCAACCGAAACCCTCAACGCCGAATCCCGCGTAGTTGCCTACGCCAAAGGCTACGAAACCTCCCAACACCTCAACCCCAGCGAAGACATTCCACGCTCGAACGGATTTGGCATGCGCGCCATCCAACGCAAACGCCGCACTCTCTCTTATGAAGAGACGGACATGCAAATCCACCCTTATCAGCAAAGACTGGGCGTAAAAGCTGTAGCCGCCTTCCCGCTCACCATTGCAGATGAAGTGCTAGGCATCTTATATATCTATTTATATGAAGCCCGCCGCCTTTCGCAGTTCGAAGAGCTGATGCTGCATAATTTCGTCAATCAGGCAGCTATGGCGATCCACCATGCCCGCAACACCGCGCATATCAAGCAAAACCTCGCTCAAAAGGATAATGAACTCACCCGCCTGCGCCGTGCAGGGATGTTGATCTCCTCCCGCCAAAAGCTGGAAGAGACCCTTGAATCCATTCTCAATCTTGCGCTCGAATTGACCAATGCCCAATATGGCATCTTCCGTTTGCTGGATAAATCGGGAGAGTTTCTAGTCACACGTGCCGTCAGTTCCGTGCAATTGGAACGTCCACTTGTAGAGAAACTGCCAACCAATGGCAAGAGCGTTATGGCATATGTTGCGCGGACTCGACAGCCGTTGCTCATTCGCGACCTGCGCGAAAAACAATGGGCAGATTTGTACTATCCGCTAGACTCGGTGTTGGAAATGCGCTCTGAACTTTGCGTGCCACTCATCAACGCCAGCGGACGGCTCGAAGGCGTGCTCAATCTTGAAAGCCCAAAAGTAGGCGGCTTCAGTGAAGATGACAGTCACATGCTGCAATCGCTTGCCACCTATGCTGTGACCGCCATTCAAGAAGTACGTCTGTTGGACGCATTGCAAGAAGCCGCTCAACTACTTATCACTGAGTCAAGTCAGACTGTGTTGAGTCAATTGTGCCAAATGGCAAATGACCTGCTCAACACATCAACCAGCGCGATTTGGCTGGCAAACGAAACTGGCGAAATGAAATTGGAAACGACCAGCGGTGAAACCATTCCTGAGCATATTCCAACGGCGAAGGAAAACAATGTCCTCGTCATGCCGCTCATGAGCGCGGACAAACCCTCAGCGTTGGGAATGTTTGGAGCGTTCCACGCAGATACGAGCGGAGTAAGAGGCGATACATCCGAATGGGACAAGAAAGTATTGGCATGTCTCGCCAATTATGCCGTACTCGCCGTCCAAAATGAATCCAGACAACAAGCCTTGCGCTCTTCGCAGGAACAGCATCTCATCGCAGAGACGTTCGCCGCCGTCGGCGATATTTCTGCAAATCTGCTTCATAACATGAACAACAAAGTTGGTGTGATCCCTGTGCGTGTCCAAAGCATTCAGGATAAGTACGAAAAACTTTTGGGCGAAGAAGCCTATCTTGCAAAAAGCCTGAGCGAGATCGAACGCAGTGCAACTGCCGCCATGCAGATCGTGCAAGAGAATCTTTCGCACCTGCGCCCCATTCGTTTGGAACGAATTCAAGTCGCGCCGCGTGTCATGGAAGCGGTCCGCGCCGTTTCTGCGCCAGCCGATATTCATATTGAAACCAATGAATTGGAAAATCTACCCACCGTCAACGCCAGCGGACAAAGCCTGGTGTTCGTGTTTCGCAACCTGATCGAAAACGCCATCGACGCGATGGGCGGCAAAGGTGAAATAAAAATTTGCGGCAAACAAATTGCGGGCTGGGTCGAAGTTTCGGTCAGCGATACCGGGCGCGGTATTCCACCCGAACTGCATGAACAGATTTTTGAATTGGCATATTCGAGCCGCACGCATCCTGGCAAGATGGGCTTCGGTCTGTGGTGGGTCAAAACGCTGATGACACGCCTCGGCGGCACCGTTACCGTCGAAAGCGACGGCGCGAACGGCACGACCTTCCAATTACGTTTCCCCATCGCGGAGCAAACATGAACGTACGTGCTCTCATCGTTGACGATGATTCTTCCTGGCAAGGCATACTGAGCGAAATGCTCAGCGACAACGGATTCGAGGTCGATACTGCCAGCACGGTAGATGAAGCCGTCGCTGCCCTCAAAGCCAACTCACATAGACTCGCCGTGGTTGATCTCTCACTCTCAGCCAGTGACCATAACAATCAAGACGGTCTGCGTGTGCTCGACGCTGTGCGTCTGCTTGACCCAGCTTGCCGCGCCATTTTGCTCACCGGCTTCGCCACCGTTGAAGTTGCTGTGAAAGCGCTTACCGAATACAACGCCTTCACTTTTCTTCGCAAGGAAAGTTTCAAACGGGTTGAATTCAAAGATGTCATTCAACGGATTCTGATCAGCGCGCCCGCAACAGATGAAGGCAACGCCTCTTCTCTGGACCCGAAGCCTGATGCAGTTTCTCAAGCCGCTGCCACACCCAAAGCCCTCATCGTAGATGATGATGCCGGTTGGCGCAGTATTCTCGAAGACCTGCTCAGTGAATCAGATTTTCAACCCGTGGCGTGCGCCAGCTTTGGCGAAGCGCTGGGTATTCTGCGAAAAGATAAATTCGCCCTCGCTGTCGTTGACCTTTCCCTGCGCAGCGGTCCCAACCTCGATGGACTGCAATTGCTCAAGATCACACAGGGGCATCACATTCCCACCATAGTGGTCAGCGGTCTCGCTGAGCCGGAAGAAATTCAACGCATTTATGCGGAACACACGATTTCGACCTATATCGAAAAACAAGCATTCGACCGAGCTGCCTTCAAGCGCATCCTTGCCGAGACCAAACAAGCCAACGAAGCTGCCAATGAACTTAGCGTCCTCACTGACCGTGAGCGCGAAGTGTTGAATCTACTCGCTCAAGGGCTGACCAATAAAGAGATCGCCGAGAAACTGGTCATCACTACCAATACCGTCAAACGCCATTTGAAAGCTATCTTTGAAAAGTTGGATGTTCACACACGAGCAGCGGCGGTGGCGATTGCAACGAAGAGCAAAAACTAGACGACAGACCATAGACGATCGACGATAGATGGAGCATCAACCATGGTCCATCGTCAGCGGGCAATCGTCGGAAGTATTATCCCCGTCACTTCGCCAAAACCAATGCGATACCCATCGCCCTGACAATATCCTCGCATCGTCAACGTATCCCCATCCTGTAAAAACTTACGTTCCTCTCCGCTGGATAA
>JBEBCV010000409.1:0-16396 GCA_041157505.1 Chloroflexota bacterium
GTTTCGAGGCGGGTCACTTTGCCTTTCACAACCATATCAGGCTTGAGTTCTTTCCATTCGAACGCAAGGGGTTCGACCATGGTGAGTTCAATGCGGTCTTTGCGGACGCGTTTGACCCATACGGTAACTTCCTGTCCTTCCTTGAGAACATCTTCAACCTTATTCACAGGGGTTTCGCTGATCTGTGAGATGTGAAGAACGCCGGGAAGGCTCTGTCCGATATCCACCAGCGCCCCTGCAAGTGTGGTCTTCAAAATTTTGCCGCTCAGTTTAGTTTTGGGTTCGAGTGCCACGGCGGGCACGCTGTCGGGTGTAGTCATAATTATGCTCCTGCTGTTTGAAATAATGCCGAAGGACGATTATACCTACCAGAGATTGATACGTCAATGCACCGGAAGTCTAACAATCCTGTAATGACCCTACGAGTAGGCGGAAATTGTCGGGTAGAAAAAGGGCTGAGAAAAAAGAATCTGGTATCGGCGAAGAGAGAAGCGCGGATTTTCATCCTGCTTTTCTTGATTCGATCTCTTTCCGGACGACAGGCGCGACCTTTGTCCCGAAGAGTTCGATGGCGCGCATCATCTTTTTGTGGTCGATGGCGTTATTGCCCATATACATGAGGAAGCGTTGGTGCTTGAAAATATCGTATTGGAAAAGGATCTTTTCGATGATCTCATCTGGCGTGCCGACAAAGTCAGATCCACGTAGATGGCGCTGTTTTTCGAGTTGGTCTTGGGTGGCAGGTGCCCAGCCGCGTTCGCGACCGATCTTGTTCATGGTGTAGGTTTGGATGGGATAGTATTCATCAACGGCTTCTTTGGAGGTATCTGCAATGAAACCATGCGAGTTGATACTGAGCGGAATTTCGTTCGGCTCGAAGCCATGTTCAGCAGATGCTTGGCGGTATAGGTCGAGGTAGGGGGCGAACCGCTCGGGCATGCCGCCAATAATTGCGAGCGCCATGGGCAGACCCATCGAAGCAGCTCGGACCACCGACTCAGGCGTGCCGCCAACGGCTACCCAGATCGGGAGTTTTTCTTGCACTGGGCGCGGATAAACGCCAAGGTCATTGAGTGGCGCACGGAATTTGCCAGACCATGTGATATTTGTTGACGCATTCAGTTTGGAAAGCAAACGCAGTTTTTCATCAAAGAGGCCATCGTAGTCGTTGAGGTTATAGCCGAAGAGCGGAAAGGACTCAATAAAGGAGCCACGACCTGCCATAATTTCGGCACGACCATTCGAGATGAGGTCTACGGTGGCAAAGCGCTGAAAGACGCGGACGGGATCGTCAGAGCTGAGTACGGTGACAGCGGTGGAGAGGCGAATGTTCTTGGTTCGCGCGGCTGCAGCGCCGAGGATGACCTCTGGTGCAGAGGCGAGATATTCCACGCGGTGATGTTCGCCAATAGCAAAAACATCCAAGCCGACCTGGTCGGCAAGCTCGATAACTTCGAGCATATTCTTCATGACAACTGCGGGATCTTTCTTTTCACCTGTGAGGGGATTTGTTCCGCTATCGACGAAGTTGTAAAAGCCCATTTCAAATGGACGGGTTTGGTTGTTGAGGGGTTGGGTCATTTTAAGTTCCGATTCGTATTAAGAGTATGTGCAGAAACACAGAAGTATCTATATGGTTAGGTCTTACTTCTCAATATCTTGCGATTAGGTCTAAATCTACTTTCACAGATGCGTCTATGGTCCTTTATTTTCTTGGAGACAGTTTCCACCATCTACGACCATCATTTGACCGGTGATGTAGCTGGCTGCGGGCATAGCAAGGAAGGCGATCATGGTTGCCATTTCCGTTGGGGTGCCGGCACGTCCGAAAGGTGTGTATTGCGAGGCGATCATTTCCGCTTCCATTTGCGATGCGGTTGCGACCCAACCCGGTGCGACGTTATTAATGGTGATGTTGTGTTGAGCCACTTCCAGCGCGATACTGCGACTCATGCCGACCATGGCGGCTTTTGCCGCGCTGTATGCGGATGCCCCCGGGCTGCTGACCATTGGTCCAGTAACAGATGATACGTTGACAATACGTCCGTATTTATGGGCGATCATGCCGGGCAGAACGAGGCGGGTGACGTTATAGCATGTGGTCAAGTTGCGGGCAATGGTTGCATCCCAATCCTCATCAGACATTTCAGCAAATTCACTCATTTGTTCCGGCGAACCTTCCATGCTCATGCCGGCGTTGTTGACGAGAATGTCGATTCGCCCGAAGTCGGAGATGACTGTTTCGATCATGGATTTGGTGGTGGGCCGGTCGGTCAGGTCTGCGATGTAGGCTTGGGTGTTGTGTCCAGTTTCTCTCAAGTCTGATGCGCGCTGATGGATGCGTTGACCCGTGGCAGTAATGGCTACTTCCGCTCCCAGTTCGGCGAGTAGTTTGGCGGCGGCAAATCCAATTCCTTCTGCGCTGCCTGCTCCGGTGACTAGGGCGACCTGACCTTGCAATGAAAAAAGTGGATGCATGAATTATGCTCCTTTGTGTGAGTTTTTTATTTTGAAAAGCGACCCTTATCATAAAAGGGTCGCTTGGAAGATTATACGTTGTGCCGATTATGCTGTAGTTTTAGGGAGCATCGGGTTTTTGTATTTCATACTTCAAGACCTTTTCACCTTGTGTGGTGACTGCATACATAAATCCTTGTTGATCGAAGTCAACACCCCAAAATGAACCATCAATGTTGCCAAGATAATTGAAATTGGCATCGTAGATTTTTACTTCATTGAAATCTACGATGTAGATGTGTCCATAGGCATCAATTGCAATTTCCCGTACGCTCGTGAAATCCCCTGGAAATTTGCCAATAAATTCGCCAGTGGGCGAAAACTTAAGCACGTCTTTATTGAAGGTACCGCTGAAATAGATATTCCCTTGGGCATCAACCCCTAAAGCACCCATGCTGGGGTATTCTCCGGATATGTCTTCGAGGATTTCATCAGAAATGAATAAATCTACTTGTCCATTTTCGTCAAAGCGGATAATGCCAGAACTGGAGCGGACGTATAACTTATCGTCGGCTCCAACCAGAAGAGAATGGATGATAAAAAATTGATCTGTATTTGGAATCTCTCTGATGCGTTCTCCATCTTCATTGAAAACCATAATGTTTAGGAAGCCAGGGATATAAATGGTCCCATTGCGACTAACTCCCATCATGTCATTATTGAGTTCATCTCCATCACTTTCTGTAATCTTTAAGATGGAGACTTCATTCCCTTGTGGATCGAATATTTGAATTTCTGAACTGTTGTAATTAAACACCAAAATGTTGCCATTCCCATCAACCTGTATCGCTCGTGGGTCCTTAAGTGAACTTGGGCTAAATGACATAACTTCTTTAGCAAAAGGCTCTGGAATGATGGGATTCTCACCGGAAAGGAAAGGTAGATCGATAGGAAGTTGGAACTTAAGGGCTCCCAATATGACTGGGAAAGCTGTTCCCAAAATGGAGAGGATGACAACAAGTCTAATGATCCCCGAAAGACACGACCCTCCTCGAACCGTTGGTTTTGGATTGTAAACAGGTTGGGGGAGAGGTGGCAACTGATAGTTTGGATTGGCAGGTGGTGGGTTGTAGGAATTTGCCGAAGCAGGTCGATCATCATCCCGTACCCCTGCCATGGATTTAACGCTAAACATGGCATTTTCATGGCTTAGCCCCGTGATCTTACTGTAGATGCGGGCGGCTTCATCCAGCTTTCCTTCTTTGGCGAGACGGGTGACATCAGAAAGGCTGGTATATGACGGTGTCCTCAGTGATTCTGGGACAACAACTGATGCTCCACAGAATGGACATTTGATAGAACTTGCGCCTTTTTCAGGGTCAAGTGGACCTCCGCAGGAGGGGCATTTTAAAACCTTTAGGGATGTGGTGTCCGTCATTTTTGCCTCTATTTTTTAAAATGATTTTGTTAAGGAGTAAACACTGTACTCACCATAAAGATATACCGAATTTGATAATACATGACTTGCCCCAAAACAACCTTCCTACTTATTTCCTAGATTTTTCATTTGATGATGGATGGAGACATAAAATAACATTACCTTTAGGTGATATTCAGATCTGTACTCCCGATTAGAATTTGAGAAGCCTTAACCATATTCTTTAAAAGCATTTTATAAGATGGGAGTATTTGTATGAATTTCAGAAAAAACCTGTGGATGTTGGCGTTAGCAGTTCTTGTGTTTGCTTCACTCGCATGCAAAGCCATTCAAGCGCCGGTACCCACTGGTCTGCCCGAAGAAGAGACAGTGATTCCTGAGCAAACCACTTCTACTACACTTGAATCCAACTCTGAAAGTGAATCACAAGCTGAATCTGGTGGAGAATACGATGGCAGTTGGACAGGTACAAATACTGTGGATAATAAAGAGATCCTATTTACAGTGCAGAATAATCAAGTTACATCGGTTCTTTTGAACTATACCGGTGAAGCCAGTGGGTGTACTTATCAAGGAGCTGTCAGCAAAGGGGTTGATACGGGTGGTATGGATGCGATCGTCATTGAAAACGAAGGTTTTTCAGCCATAGTAGAAAATGTGAACGATGTGCTCACATTCACAGGAACATTTACCGCAGAAGGCGAAGCCAATGGAACATTGAATATCAAATCGTCGGCTTCTGGGCTGTGCGGCGAATATGAAAAGGAAATAGCCTGGACCGCGACAAAGGGCGCAGTTACAGAGACCGAAGGAGAAGCCAATGAAGATGCAGCCAGCAGCTCAACATCTGGCGGCGATGTTTCTGGACTTGTTCCTTCTTTCTTTGAGGCTGTCAACGCCGGCGATGTGGATTCTGCCATCAGCCTGGTGGATGAAAACATCATGTTCACTGTTGGGACGACCATTACGAAATTTAACAGCTCTGAATTGGAAAGCTATTTGCAGTCCACTCAGGGAGTTACTTACGAAATAACCGATGTTCAACCCATGGCTGGGGGAACTCTTGTTCAGTTCAAGGCTAAGGCAAGCGATGGAACAACCTATTCTTACTGTCAGGCGTTTGTACAGGACGGTAAGATCACCATGATGTCGTTGATGCCATAAAAATAACAAGAAGAATTATTGAAAACAAATCAGTCCGCTTCATGAAGTAGCGGACTGATTTTCATATTCAAACTTTCTTTTCATCCTTTATAATACTTATATCAACCGTAAATCAATACTCCGAAATCAAAAATCATATGCCCACACAACTCATCGAATGCATTCCCAACTTTTCTGAAGCGCGCCGACCTGAGGTAATTGACCAAATCGTCGCTGCCATTCAATCGGTGTCAGAAGTAAAACTACTTGACCGTTCCTCCGACTTTGACCACAATCGTACCGTGCTGACCTTCGCTGGGTCGCCTGCAGGAGTGGAAGAAGCCGCTTTCCGTGCGATCACGACCGCCTCTGAATTGATCGATCTCGACCAGCATACCGGCGAACATCCTCGTATTGGTGCAACGGATGTTGTTCCCTTTGTTCCGCTCAGTGGCGCGACAATGGAAGAATGTATCGCTATTGCCAAGCGTCTCGGTGAGCGCGTGGGTAAAGAACTCAATATTCCAATCTATCTTTACGAAGCCGCCGCCACCAAACCCGAACGCACCAACCTTGAGAACATCCGTAAGGGGCAATACGAAGGCTTGAAGACCGAGATCGAAAAACTCGAACGCCAGCCCGATTTTGGTCCCAGCAAACTGCCCAAAGCAGGCGCAACCGTGATCGGTGCCCGTAATCCACTGATCGCTTTCAATGTCTATCTCACCACCGACGATGTCAGCATTGCCAAGAAAATCGCAAAGGCTGTGCGTCAGTCTTCCGGTGGTCTACGTTACGTCAAAGGTCTCGGTCTGCTCGTGGAGGGTCGTGCGCAGGTTTCAATGAATCTCACCAACTTCCGCGAAACACCGATTGCCCGCGTGGTCGAATTCATCCGCCGCGAAGCCGAGCGCTATGGTGTCGGCATTCATCACAGCGAGCTGGTTGGCTTGATTCCACAAGAAGCTCTTGTGGATGCTGCGGTCTGGTACACCCAGTTGGATGCATTCTCTCCCGAGCAGATTCTTGAGTCCAGGCTTTTCTCTTCTCCCACCGCGGATCCCGCCTCTTCCTCCACTGGTAACGGTCCCTCATTCATTGAAGAGTTAGCAGCACCGACACCGACTCCTGGCGGCGGTTCTGCTGCAGCCTATTCTGGTGCGATGGGTGCTGCTCTCGTTGCTATGGTGGCGGGTGTCACCATCGGCAAAAAGAAATATGCCGAAGTAGAAGCTGAAATGCAAGCCATCCGGGTGGTTGCAGAGAACCTTCGCAAAGAACTTACCCAAGCTGTAGATGATGACGCTGCTTCCTTTGAAGTGCTCATGGCAAAATTTAAGATGCCAAAAGATACCGACGAACAGAGAGCCGCTCGTGAAGCAGCCATCACTCAAGCAACTTTGAATGCTGCCCATATTCCATTGCACGTTAGCGAACATGCCGTCAAAGTAATGGAACTTGCTCTCAAATGCGCAAAATCAGGTTTACAAAGCGCGATCAGCGATGCCATGTCTGGTTTTGCCATGGCAAAAGCCTCTCTTACTGCGGCTGGCTATAATGTTCGGATCAATATCAACTCACTGGATGACAAATCCATAGGTGAACGAATGTTGGATGAGTTGTCTGACCTTGAAAAAGAGGCAGATAAACTTGAAAGCGAGATCCGGGTTGTAATGAAAGAGCGAGGCGGGATCTAAATCCCGCCTTTTTATTTGAGAAAGACAAGAATGAGTTCAAAAATATCACGAAGAGACTTTCTCCGAATCCTTAAATATATAGGAGCCGCTACAGTCGCCTCCTTTGCTGGGACGTACTATACAACTGAGATTGAACCCTCATGGTTGGAAGTAACACAGGTGGAAATTCCCTTGGGGAGCCTACCGAAGGCATTTGACGGCTACCGAATTGTTCAGATTTCCGATATCCATATCGGCGGTTGGATGAACCGTCAGAAACTGGAAAGAGTCATCGAACTTGTAATGGCACAGAAACCTGATCTGGTTCTGATGACCGGAGATTATGTTATTGGGCGCTCATGGACATCAGCCCTGGATTTTGCCGCTCAGGATTTTGTTGATGTAATCTTGCCATTGACCCAAAATTTCAAGACGATCGGTGTCATGGGTAATCACGACCATTGGACAGATGCAACCCGCACTCGTGACATGCTAAAACGCTCTGGAGTACTTGAATTAAAAAACGATGTCTATCGGTTAGAGCGAAACAATGAAGATTTTTTTATCGCAGGTTTGGATGATATTTCGGAAGGCGCACATCGATTGGATGAAGTAGAAGCAAAACTTCCGCCAGGTGCAAATACTATCTTACTCGCACACGAACCGGATTTTGCAGAGATAACAGCAATAACAGGTAAATTTCTTTTACAGTTATCAGGTCATTCTCACGGTGGTCAGGTCGTGATTCCTTTTGTGGGTCCACCAGTATTACCGCGCTGGGCGAGACGCTACCCTGCGGGGTTGTATCAGCTAGGTAATATGTTTCTTTATACCAACCGCGGCGTTGGTATGACGAATCCATTTGTCCGTTTTAATTGCCGTCCCGAGATCACAGTTTTCACCCTGAATGGACCGGAATAAATAATCCGTCAGCTATTGTATAATTTAAATATGAACCCACCAAACATTCAGTATGCTGCCATTTTGATTTTTGCCAGTGTTGCTTGTTTGGTAGTGGCATCCGTAGTTTGGATGCTTCGTGGTAAAGGGGGAGGGGCAATTCCGTTCGCGGCTATGTTGATGGGACTCAGTTGGTGGGATATTACCTACGCTATATTTTGGATTGACTTCCCAGCGCCTAACCCTTATTTTTGGCTTGATATTACACTTGTGGGCGCATTTATTGTTCCTACAGCTTTTCTTATCTTTGTATTGGGTTATTCCGGTTTGAACCGCTGGTTGCAACGCCCTTTTATATATATCTTGATGGTCGAACCCATTCTGGCATTTATTCTGCAATGGACAGACCCCTGGCATAACCTGTTCTTTGGTGGGAAACGCGCCTTGAACACCACCATGATTCTAGATGCAGGACCCGTTTCGTGGGCAAATATTTATTACTCCTATTTGTTGATCTTTATTAGTGTGCTCATCCTTTTGGTTTCATTTTTTCGTTCGAAAGGTTTGTATCGCAATCAGACAGGTCTCATTCTTGGAGCTGTGATACTTCCCTGGGTGGCTCACATCGTCTTTGTTATCAATGGCAATGGCTTGTTGCCTAATGCTGACATGACACCTTTTTTATTTTCGATTTCTTCTGTTCTTATTGCTTTTTCATTATTCCGTTATCGTTTTTTGGACATTATCCCAATTGCACGTAGTATTTTGATAGAAAATATGGGGGAAGGTGTGCTTGTGGTGGATGCAGAGCAACGAGTGCTTGATGTAAACCCAGTAGCTCGACAGGTACTTTTGCCGGGCTTTTCCATCGGAGACAAGCTCGATCAAGCCTTTGAGCATCACCCCAGCCTTGTTTCAATATTTAAAGATGAGACTCAATCCCAAACTGAGGTCACGTTGAATGACCGACATCTCGATTTGCGGATTACGCGTTTGGATGATGCAAAAGGGCAAAAAGTTGGACGGCTGATCATATGGCGAGATGTTACCGACCTGAAAAATTACCAGCTGAAACTGGAGAGACTTGCCACCACTGATGAGCTAACCCTGTTGTACAACCGGCGTCATTTTTTGGAGTTGGCTGAGGCGCAGGTCAACCAGGCACACCGCAGAGGGGGACCACTTTCGCTTGCGATGATTGACCTTGATCATTTCAAATCTATCAATGACGAATTCGGGCATCTTGCTGGAGATAAAGTTCTCTCAGAATTTGCCAGAATCATGCGCGAGAATATTCGTGAATTTGATGTTTTTAGCAGATTAGGTGGCGAAGAATTCGCGCTATTGATGGTGGATGCTGATGAAACCTCCGCGGTTCAGATTGTAGAACGATTGCGTAAAATAATTGCAGAAAGCAATGTGGTCGATGATGTAAAACAATTCCCAGTGACGTTTAGCGCCGGGGTTTCAGGATTGATCGACAGAGGGGACACCATGGAAGACCTTCTTCGCCGGGCAGACCATGCTTTGTACATAGCCAAACGAACTGGTAGAAATCGCGTTGTGGTCTCTACCGGTCCGGAGAATGAGACAGTTTGAGTTGACCATTCCTCCCGGCTTGTGTATAATCCTGTCACCCAATTAGCGTGGATGGGAACGAGTAAACCGTTCAAAACGAACAGCGAGTCCGTGAAATGGTGTGAGGCGGATACGAGAAGACGGTTGAAAATCCTCCCGGAGCTGCGATCAGAAATCAGTAATTAAAAACTGAAAGTAAGTGAGCCGAAATTGTTCTTCGTTATCAGAACAGGGCGATGGTTGTCGCCCAATGAGCGTTCATCTTCGGATGAAAATCAGAGTGGTACCGCGTGAGCCTTGCTCTCGTCTCTGTATGAGATGAGAGTTTTTCTTTTAATTACTGAACTAGTAACTACCGAACCAGGAGACGAACTTATGTTCAAAGCAGTCAACCCAAAACTCGACGTGCCTTCAATGGAAGATAACGTCCTCAAAATGTGGACGAAGCAAGAGATCTTCAAGAAGACCGTTGACCAGCGCCAAGGCAAACCCGAGTATGTCTTTTACGAAGGTCCGCCCACCGCGAATGGACGCCCCGGTGTACATCACGTCCTTGCACGCGCATTCAAGGATATGTTCCCGCGTTATAAGATCATGCGCGGATATAACGTCTCACGCCGTGGCGGCTGGGATACGCACGGCCTGCCGGTGGAGATCGAAGTGGAGAAGCAGCTTGGCTTCACCAACAAACAACAGATCGAAGAATACGGGATCGACAAGTTCAACGAGCTGTGCAAAAAATCCGTGTTCAACTACATACAGGAATGGGAAAAACTCACCGACCGCATCGGTTTCTGGGTGGACTTGGATACTGCCTATGTGACCTATACCAACGACTATATCGAGTCGGTCTGGTGGATACTGAAAAACTTTTGGGAGAAGGATCTGCTGTTCAAGGGCTACAAGATCGTACCGTATTGCCCACGTTGCGGCACGCCTCTCTCTGACCATGAAGTTGCTCTCGGCTACGATGACGCGACCGACCCCTCGGTCTTTGTGCGCTTCCCATTGGTGGACAAGCCCGATACCTATTTCCTGGTGTGGACGACCACTCCGTGGACGTTGCCTGCCAACGTTGCCATCGCCGCGCACCCCGAAGTGGATTATGTGACCGTCGAGCGTGACAATAATGGCACGACCGAAAAGCTGATCCTCGCCAAATCTTTGCTGGAGAAAGTCTTCCGTGGCGAAGAAGTGAAAGTGGTGGATACCTTCAAAGGCAAGAAGTTGAAGGGCATGAAATACAATCCGCTTTACACCTTCGTGCCATTGGACAAACCCGCGCACTTTGTGGTGCTCGGAGATTTTGTTACCACCGAAGATGGCACCGGTCTCGTACATCAGGCACCTGCCTTCGGCGCAGAGGATATGGAAATGTCCAAGCAGAACGATCTGCCTGTCCTCCTTACTGTGCAACCGGATGGCACCTTTACCCCTGAGATCACCCCATGGCGTGGGATCTTCGTCAAAGATGCCGACCCGCTCATCATCCAGGAATTAGAGTCGCGCGGACTGATGTTCCGCTCGGAGAAGTTTGTTCATACCTATCCGTTCTGCTGGCGTTGTCATACTCCGTTACTGTATTATGCACGTGAGTCTTGGTACATCCGCACCAGCGCGAAGAAGGAAAATCTCGTCAGCCTGAACAAGACCATCAACTGGGTGCCTGATCACATCAAAAACGGACGCTTCGGCAATTGGCTCGAGAACAACATCGACTGGTCACTTTCACGTGAACGCTATTGGGGCACGCCTTTGCCAGTTTGGGAGTGCGAGAATGGCGAATGCAAACATCGCGAGTGTGTAGGTTCGGTGATGGAACTCTCTGAAAAAGCTGGTCGTGATCTGACCGAGCTCGACCTGCACCGCCCACATGTAGATAACGTTCACTGGAAGTGTGTCCAGTGCGGCGGAGAAATGAGCCGCGTTAAGGATCTCATTGATGTTTGGTTCGACTCGGGGTCCATGCCGTACGCGCAGTGGCATTATCCGTTCGAGAACAAGGATAAGTTCGAAGCGCAGTACCCTGCCGATTACATCTGTGAAGCAGTTGATCAAACACGCGGATGGTTCTATTCATTGCATGCAATCTCGACCTTGCTCAATGACCAGGTCTCATTCAAGAACGTGATCTGTCTTGGACACATTCAGGATGCGGAAGGACGCAAGATGTCCAAGTCGCTTGGCAATATCGTCCAACCTTGGGATGTGATCAACCTGCATGGTGCGGACGCGCTGCGCTGGTATCTATACACAGCCACACCGCCGGGACAGGAACGCCGCTTCTCTTCGGATCTGGTTGGTGAGGTCATCCGTAACTTCACGCTAACGCTGTGGAACGTGTATTCGTTCTTCGTGACCTACGCCAACCTCGATAAGCCACAAGCTTTGAATATCACTGCACCTGCCAATGAACTTGACCGTTGGCTGCTTTCTGAGTTGAATGTCCTTGTACGCGATGTGACCAAAGCTTATGAAGAATATGATGTGACCAATGCTACCCGCCCGGTGGAGCAGTTCGTCGAAACCCTCTCGACCTGGTATGTACGCCGCTCCCGCCGCCGTTTCTGGAAGAATGACTCGGCTGCGGATAAGCAATCGGCATATTCCACGCTTTATACGGCTTTGACCACGGTTGCTAAGCTGATCGCGCCTGCCATGCCATTCCTTGCTGAAGAGCTGTACCAGAACCTCGTCCGCTCTGTGGATGAGACTGCGCCTGAGTCCGTCCATCTCTCTGAATGGCCTGTTGCGATGGAAGAGTTCATCGATGAGTCGCTCAACACCGAAATGAAATTGGTGATGAAACTGGTGTCCCTTGGTCACTCGGCGCGCCAGAAGGCAAACCGCAAGGTACGCCAGCCACTGGCTGAAGCCGCCTTCTCGGTGGGGAACAACACCGAACGTGCCGCGCTGCTTAAGAACGCGGAAGTGGTTCAGGATGAGTTGAATGTCAAACAGGTGCGCCTGCTAGATGCCTCGACCGAAGCTGTCTCTCACACCGTCAAGCCGTTACCCAAGCAGCTCGGACAAAAATATGGCAATAAGTTCCCTGCCATTCAGAAGGCGATCATGGCGATGAATGCCGAGGATGTGGCAAAAGCCTTGTTGACCGGCAATCCGCTCGAAGTCCAGGCTGGAGGCGAGACTTTCCACATCATCTCTGAAGAGGTTGAAGTCAAAGCCATGGCAAAAGAAGGTTTTGCTGTGGCGGAAGATGGTGCATACGTTGCCGCACTCGTCACCACATTGACCCCCGAACTCGTCTCCGAAGGTTTGGCGCGTGAATTTGTGCGCCGCGTGCAAGACCTGCGCAAGACCGCCAACCTAGACGTCGCCGACCGCATCGAGCTCTTTGTGGAAGCCAGCGCCGGATTGAAGTCTGCTGTGGAGACGCACGCCGATTACATCAAGTCAGAGACGTTGACGGTCAAGCTGTCCTTTGCTACTCCGCCCGCGAGTGCATCTGTGGTGGAAGATGCCTTTGAAGGTGAGACGGTGAAAGCAGGCTTGGTGAAGAGTGGGTAAGAGCAGTGAATAGGGGATAGTTGATCGTGAATAGGAAGACCTCGGAGGTTTTTAAAACCTCCGAGGTCTTTTTTTTAAATATCAACTTGAACTTATTTTATTGCCAGAAAAGCCAGTACGAATTGAATCAAAGCAAGCCCAAAGAAAATAATCGCACCAACGAGCGATGACATGGAAGGGGAGATGTTCCCCGATTCCAACACAGACTTTTGCGGGTCGTTGGGGTCGTAATATACCTGCACCGTCTGCCCGACCTGGTAGGATTTGACATGGTCTTCGGCATCTTTCTTCGTGCCAGTGGAGATCAAATGATCGTTGAAGGCAAAATGCTCACAAACCAGAGCTTGCCCATTGACCATATATGTACTTTGCACCCACGGACGAAAGTACGATAGATTTCTGCGCTTGACATTGACCCACTCCATGCGGGAGGAAACGATGGTGACCGTTCCCGTCACCGAGGGCCACGAACGGCTGGTTTGCGCATCACGCAGCCCCGGCAGACTACGGTTAAGCAGCCGATAACTCTGCCAAAGAAACACCCCGGCAAGGATCAAGAAAAAGAGAAGGGAGATAAATAGTTTCATGGTTTATTTTTGTCTGGTAATTTCAATATATTTAGATCCATTGGTCTAACAGTTATTGATTTAGTTCTTTAGTGTCATTCGAGAATTTACCTTTTTTCTCTTCAATCTGGTAGTGGGGGGAATTTTACACTGGAATAATCGACATTCCGTCATTGGGTTGTAAGGGCTTTTTCGATATTCTCTTGATGTTTCCTTTTATAATTAGGAGTGTTAATATGTGAAAACAACAAAAGGAATGGACATGACTACTTCTGCAATTTCTGAAACCAAGCCGAACATAATGCGCGTTATTGCTGCTTGGGGGGTGCATCTCTTTACTGCCACAGGTGCCATCTGGGGCTTGCTGGGTATCTTCGCCGTCTTTGAAGGCAATTACAAAATGATGATCGTCTGGATGATCGTTGCCATGCTGGTGGACGGCTTCGATGGCATGCTGGCTCGCTGGGCAGACGTGAAAAAATATGCGAACGGTATCGATGGTGCCTTACTCGATAACATTCTTGATTATCTCAATTACGTGGTTGTGCCTGCAATCTTCATGATCCACACCGATCTACTGCCTGAGCCAGTCAAATGGCTTACCGCCTGTCTTATCTTGCTTTCGTCTGCCTATCAATTCACCCAAACCGACGCCAAGACTGACGACCATCATTTTAAGGGCTTTCCATCCTATTGGAACGTCGCCGCACTTTATATGCTGTTGATGAACCTGCCGCCCTGGGTTAATTTCGGTTTTCTGATGCTCTTCAATGTCATGGTCTTCATCCCAGTCAAATACATTTATCCCAGCCGCAATAGTTATTACCGCACGCTCACACTCGTGCTTACTTATGCTTACGGCGCCATTGGTATTTGGGGTCTGCTTTTGTATCCCAATACGCCGTCCTGGATCGTCTGGGCGTCCTTCCTCTATGTTGGGTACTATTTGGTGTTGAGCGTGATTCCCAAGAATAAGAATAACTCTGCCCATGCAAATTGATATCGCCACCCGAGCGGATGATGAACTCTTTGAAACGTTTCAGCGTCTTGTACCACAGTTGACTCAAAACAATCCGCCTCCGACTCGCGAAGACCTGTTTGCTCTTATCAATGATTCTTCATCCACGCTGCTACTTGCTCGCGATGACAGCGGACAGATCGTCGGCGCTCTCAACCTAACCGTGTATCGCGTCCCGACCGGTATCCGCTCCATCATCGAAGATGTCATCGTAGATATCTCCGCCCGCGGACAAGGTGTTGGCGAAGCCCTAATGCAATATGCTATTGATCTCGCAAAGGGAAAAGGGGCTGCAAACATCTCCCTGACTTCGAATCCGATCCGGGTGGCTGCGAATAAACTGTATCTTAAACTTGGTTTTCAAAAACGCGAAACCAATGCATACCAAATAAAATTATAAAAACCGCAAAAAAAAACTGCACACCGAAAGGTGTGCAGTTTTTTTTATCAGCCGGTCACTCTAGGGCTTACCATTTCCATTTCCTTTACCATTGCCGCCCTTGTTCCCATTTTCCTTTTCACCGGAATTGCCGTTCCCTTTACCATTGTTGTCGCTATTACCATTGCTGCGTCCATTGGTGGTCTGGGTTTCGATCGGGGCGGTATCATCGGTTTCAGTCTCAGCCTTGCCAGACATTACACTCCCGAGTTTCTCGCCCTTCTTTAGGCTTTTTACCACATCTCCCCAGTTATCGGGAGTGGAACCATCAGCAAGGGTAATATCGGAATAATCGCCAGACTTTTTGGCCTCGAGCAAAGCGGTGAAGGTTTCAGTATCGCCGTCAATTTGCTTGGTCAGCCAGAGCGCCTGAGCGATCACACCGAAACCAAATCCTTCTTCCTTTTGTTCCATGATTATTTCATAGTCTATACCAAGGAGTTCGCCAAAGTATTCACCCAACTTGGCTCCTACAGGGTGTTGAGGTTCCTCTTCTTCACCTTCACCATCAGTAGGAAGAACATCTTCCGGATTGACTGTGATCGGGTCCACAACTTCATTGATGGTAACTTCACCAGTGGTGGTATCCACAGTGATCAACCCAAGTCCTTCAGCTGTAGTTTGGCTAAGGTTCACAACATGCGTTGTCCCGAACTCATCGGTCAGTGTAACGATATAGATCGTTTCGCCTGTGGTTTCATCGAGTTGTGGAACAACACTTTCGACCGTCCCAGTGATGGGAGTGGGATCCTGAGCAAGTGCGACCCCGGTGGTCATGGTCAGTAATGCTGCTGCAAAAATAATAATGGTGAGCAGTTTTTTCATTTTTTTTACTCCTTTTCTTTTTACTGATAATTACATTCTATACGGAATATAGAAAATGTGCGCATACAGCTCTGAAAGCGAGTCTGGGACCTTAGTACTATTAGATTCAACCCTTAGAATTTATAGATTTACTAAGAATTTCTCGCTGGCTTTACTCATGTTACTGTATTCACCACGGTATTCTTCCGGCATCATGGCTGCTATCTTGTACATCATCTCATCCACGATCTCCTGGCGCATTTCACTGGTAACCTTGCCATCTGCTTTGACATAGAAGGGGTCGCCAATGCGTATATGAAAATCAGTTCGTTTAAATTGTTTGAGATTTTTTAGGAAAACCTCGCCACCCCAATGCACAACGGGTATCACTGGCGCACCAGATTTCAATGCAAGGATGGCAGCACCGGGTAATCCTTTACGTAAAATGCCAGTTTTATTGCGGGTCCCTTCCGGGGCAACCCCAAAGATGCGGCCCTCTTCCAGCAAACGAAGTGCGGTCTTCAGCGCGGTCATATCCGCTTCGCCGCGGTGGACGGGGATGATGTCCCAAGCCCAAAATACCCAGCGCAGGAATAGATTTTCGAAGGCTTCCGCTTTGCCCCAACCGGTGATCTTTCTTGGTTGTAACATTGTGGCAAATACCGGCACTTCCACCTGACCAGTATGGTTGGTAATGATGATCAAGGGACCTTTTGCAGGGACCTTGTCCATGCCATTTGGAGCGTCGATGCGCAGGGTGAACCAGAAATAAATTCGAAGGAGAGTGGTAATGAACAAAAGGGAAAATTTTTTCATGGTGAACTACGCGTGAATGATTTCAAGTTCCAG
>JBEBCV010000410.1:0-4195 GCA_041157505.1 Chloroflexota bacterium
ATGAAAACCCGCCGGTCATGCTGGACTTTCGAGCGATCCGCTTCCCGGGCTTGATCAGCGCCTTTACCCTGCCCAGCGGCGGGACGAGTGATTATGGTCCTGAGATGCTGCATGCTGCGGCGCAAGGCAAGGACTATTCTTGTTTTGTGCGCCCCGATACGAAGATCTCGTTCATGGCGATGCCCGATGCGATCAAATCACTGCTGGTGTTGATGGACGCGCCGCGCGAGTCGCTCACGACGAATGTGTACAACGTGGCTGCTTTTGCCATCACTGCTGAAGATTTTCGTCAACGTGCGTTGAAAGCCTTTCCCAATGCCAAGGTGACCTTTGCGCCGAATCCACGCCGACAGGGCATTGTCGATTCGTGGCCCGAGGATGTGGATGATGCCCGCGCCCGCAAAGATTGGAGCTGGAAGCCCGATTACGATGTAGATCGTTTCTTCGAAGAATATTTCCTGCCAGAGATCAGGAAGAGATACGGGAAGTAGCGGTTTAAGGACAAAACATAACTCACCCACGAAGTTTAGGTTTCGTGGGTGAGTTCGTTTTTAAGGATTTGTGAGTATGCCTAATAAAAAATTTGGTGTTTATTATGCTTGATCAAAAATTACGTGTTTTCCCCCTTGTGTCTTTACAGTATATTTTGGATAATCAAACTCTGTAAATAAATAAATTGTAAAAAGTAAGGTTGCAATATCCATACATCATAATCAGAGGAGAGACATCAGTGGGTCTTTTTAATAGACTAAAACAGGGTTTGGGAATTGGTACAGCGAAAGTTGAATTGATGGAAGTTCCCTCTCAAATATCAAGTAAAACAATGGATAGCTCTGGCGGACCAGTTGTATCTTCCACCATGCAATCTCCTAAAAATTTTGAACTTATTGCGATGGCAGATCTGGAAGGTGTTGCCATTGACCCAACGGATGAACAAGCATTGACATATATTTCTTCCTGGTCAGGTTAAATTAGCTCTGAGCCAACCCCTCTTGAATTTCAAGGGGGGTTTTTTCTTGGATGGGGTTGGAGGTACAATTTGATGAGAAACTTTCTTGGAATAGTTCATTGAAAGGAATATCCATCCCATGCCTGCTAACCCCATTGACCAATTTATTTCTAATTACCCGCCTGAAGTTCAAACCATCCTGCAAAAGATTCGGGCGTTGATCCAAAAATCTGCACCGGGGGCGGAGGAGGCGATGAGTTATGGGATTCCCACCTTCAAACTGAATGGCAAGAATCTTGTGCATTTCTCGGCGTTCAAAGAACATATTGGTTTTTACCCAACGCCAATGGGGATCGAAAAGTTTAAGAAAGAATTGTCCGCATATGAAGGGGCAAAAGGATCGGTCAAGTTCCCACTGAATAAGCCGATCCCGTATGCATTGATCACGAAGATCGTTCAATTCCGAGTCAAAGAAGTGTCTGCACAGGTGAAGGCGAAAAAGAAAGCGTAACTAAAAAAAGAAAAAACTCCGAGGTCTTTAAGACCTCGGAGTTTTGCTTTAAGATTTGTATTCAAAATATTTCTTCAACCCCAGCATGTGTTTTTCAAGCAGATTCCATGTCAACAACGCGATGATGATCGTGGCAATATAGGTCGTGAGCGGATACAGGATGAAAGGCTTCCATCCGCGCAGTTCGCTATGCCAGAAGACATCTAAGAGAATCAATGCTGCCGTCATGTGGAAGAGATACATCGAGTAACTGTATTTGCCGAGGAAGGTCAACACGGGGTTGGCAAAGAAGCGGCGGAAAAGGTTCTGAGGTGGGTGAGTGATGAAGATGCCGATCAAGCCAAGGGTAAAAAGAGCCGCGGTAGTGTATCCACCTAAAGTTAGCGGCAGGCTGGCATGTTCGGGGTGAGGTGATCCTGGCAGGGACAGAAAGTGAAGCGCCACGAATACTGCGAACGAAACGAGGAACAGCGGCAAGGCATAGCGTTTTACTTTTTCATGAGCGCCGTCATAGGTCAAGAATGTTGCCAGCAAACCGCCAAAGAGCATTTCTTCAAAGCGGGCAAAGGACGTGTAGTAAAAGAAGGTCGAGGCTTGCGGCAGGTCGGGCCACAAGAGCGTGCCAAGCGTCCGCGCGATGATCGAGATGGCAATGTAGCCAATGCTGAACTTGACCAGCTTCTCACGGTCGAGTTTGTACACAATGAAGGGCCAGATCAAATAGAACTGTTCTTCAATTGCCAATGACCAGGTGATGCCAAGATATTGTGTGATGTGAAAGTCTTTGAACATCAGCGCCCAATTTTGCTGATACAAGAGCATGATGGGCAGAGCGGTGCTCAATTGATTGGTGAATTCTTCTTCAACTTTTGGCGCAAAGAAGAGCACAAAAAGGATCGCCGCATAATACAACGGGAAGATGCGCAATGCACGGCGTACATAAAAATTCTTGAAGTAGTGCTCGTCTGTTTTCGATTTCAACAAAATAGAGGTGATGAGAAAGCCGGAGAGCGTGAAGAAAATATCCACACCCACCCAACCGACCGTTGTAAACGTGATGAACCCTTCAAGGATGGGATGCTCGGTGAAATACCCGGCGCGTTTAAATAGATGCAATGCCATCACCAGCGCCACCGCAATGCCGCGCAGACCGTCCAATTCTTTGACGCGATTTTCCATGTTATTTTCCTGCCGCATTCGCGCGTGCCAGCACCTTTTGCGCGTTCTTCAACAACGGCATATCGATCATCTTGCCATCCAGCGAATAAGCACCCTTGCCCTCTTTTTGACTTGCTTCAAAGGTCTCGACGATTCTTCTTGCATACGTGATCGCTTCATCTGACGGAGTGAACGCCTCTTGCACGACCTGAACCTGATTCGGGTGAATGATCTGTTTCCCGCTGAAGCCGAGTCTTGCCCCAAACTCCGATTCGACTTTGAGCGCTTCCAGGTCTTTGTAATCGATGGTGACGATATCAAGCGGCTGCAAGTCATACGCCGCACAAGCGACAATGACAGCCTGCCGCGCATACAACAACTCCACCGCATCCTTGGTGCGGACCGCGCCAATAGACGCCGCAAAATCTTCGCCGCCGAAGATGATCGCATCCAACCGCGGATGCGCCGCGATCTCTTTGAGATTCAAAATTCCTTTCGCGGTTTCCACCCCGATCAAAATCCGAATCGAATTGACCTTCCAGCCGTTCTTTAACTCGGCATCTTCGATAATGCGGCTAGCCCAGTCCACCTGCTCAAATGACTCGACTTTCGGAATCACGATCCCATCTGGATGGTAGGGGAGAACAGCTTCAATATCTTCCTGCTCCCAGCCCGAACCGACCGAGTTGATGCGTGCCAGTTTTTCGCTTGCGCCGAAGTCCAGTTCCTGCAATGCTTTGGCGATGGTGGCGCGCGCCTCAGCTTTTTTGTTGATGGCGGTGCCATCTTCCATGTCCATGCAGATTGAATCCACGCCCAATGTAACGGACTTGGTGATCATCTTCCAATTGTCACCGGGCATGTAGAGTAGTGCGCGTCGTGAATGCATAGGTCTCCATTTTCGTCATTGCGAAGGCGCTCTTGTTCTTCGCCTGAAGCATCCTAAACGTAATACAGAGATTGCTTCGTCGGGGAGAACGCCCTCCTCGCAATGACGGATTAGTTTGTTTTCTTCAAAAAAATTGCCGTTCGTTCAAACTCAACAACGATCGTGCCATCTGGCTTGCGACCAATACATTTTATTTTCACCAGTCCCGCATTGGGTCGTGACTTTGATTCGCGTTTCTCGATAATTTCGCTTTCGGCATAAATAGTATCGCCATGAAAAACGGGGTTGGGATGATTCAACTTATCGTAGCCCAAATTGGCAATGATGGTTCCTTCGGTCAGGTCTGCCACGGTCAAGCCAACGACCAAGCCGAAGGTGAAGATGCCATTTACCAGCCGCTGACCAAACTCGGTCTTGGATGCAAAATCTTCGTTGACGTGAAGCGGTTGGGTGTTCATTGTCAGCGCAGAGAAGAGTACGTTATCCATTTCGGTCACCGTACGCCCGCCGTGTTTGAAGGTCATCCCAACTTCGAGTTCGTCGAAAAATTTTCCGGTCATTGTGGCTCCTTGTCGCTGAATTTTAGCCGAAAAAAGAGCCTCCGTTTGGAGGCTCTTCACTATTCCACTTCTACCAAAATTTGTTCGCGTTCCACCGTTTGCCCTTGTGTCACCGAAACGGATTTCAC
>JBEBCV010000411.1:0-6256 GCA_041157505.1 Chloroflexota bacterium
CTTTTCGAGAGACCTTATTGTATTACAAATCGTTTTACTTCTTTGAGTCTTTGCCAAGGAAGTTATCCAGCATGCTGGTGAATTCCATTGGGAAGATGTACTTGGTGGATGGGCTCGCGCCAAGTCCCTTAAGGGTTTCGAAGTACTGCAAGGTCATGGTCTTTTGATCGATCTTGTTGGCAGCCCCAAAGATCGTTTCAAGCGCCTGGGCAAAGCCTTGAGCGCGTAACAACTGAGCCTGGCGTTCACCTTCTGCTGCAAGAATCGCGGACTGCTTCTGACCTTCAGCGCGCAAGATGTTGGACTGCTTTTCACCTTCTGCCACGTTGACTGCAGCTTCGCGGGTACCAGTTGACTCGGTCACCACGGCACGGCGAATACGTTCAGCGGACATCTGGCGGTTCATTGCATCCTGCACATCGCGCGGCGGGATGATCTCACGGATTTCAACATTGGTTACCTTCACACCCCAGCGTTCGGTCACTTCATCGAGACGAGTGCGGAGCATGTTGTTGATATGTTCGCGTTCTGAAAGCACATCATCGAGCGGAATACCACCGATGACCGCGCGGAGGGTCGTCGCAGCGATACCAGCCGCAGCCGATTCAAAGTTACCGACCTGCAACACAGATTCAGCCGGGTCGAGCACTTTGTAGTACCACAAGAAGTCGATCGAGATCGGAGCATTATCCTTCGTGATCGAGGTCTGGTGCGGAACTTCACGCACCTGCTCGCGCAAGTCCACTTTCACAGCGCGGTCAATGACAGGGATCAACAGCACAATGCCAGGTCCCTTTGGACCAATGCTGCGACCCAATCGGAACACAACGAGGCGCTGGTATTCCGGCACGATGCGGATCGAATTCGCCAGAACAATAAAACCAACGAGAAGGACGCCGCCAACTACACAAATTAAACTACCGCCTAGAAAATCCATGGTTTCTCCTTTTTGAATTTAGTCTTTTTCAGTTTTTTCTTTCTCTACAACGAGGACAAATCCCTCGCGGCGAACCACACGAATATGACTTCCAGCAGCGATTTCAACCCCGCTTTTTGCCGACCATAATTCCCCATTCACATATACACTTCCGTCATCATGAACTTTTGTGCGTGCTTCTCCAGATTGCCCCACCAAAACTTCAAGATCATGAGTAGGGCGGGCAGAAGCAGCCTGCACAGACTTTCGGACAACGATCCAAAGAAAGGCAGATACCAAACCAGAGGAAAGTATGGCAACCAACGGATTAACAGCCGGTTTCCAGCCATCCACAGCAAACAGGAAAACTGAACCGATCACCAGCAACAAAATAGAAAGCCCAAGATACATCTCGCGTTTGGGCTGTCTTGCAGCATAAATAAAAGGCACAACGCTCAAGGCAAGCAAAAGTAAAGCCCACCAATTGATCGACAGGTTATAAACCGCATAACCTGCCAGAACCACACAAATGAACGCCCCCACTTCTAACAACCCTGTCCCCGGTGTAACAATCGCCAAAAAACCAAGCAAAATACCAGCAAGCAGGATCAAATACGCAAAGTTTGGGTCCAAAAGGAAATCCATGGTAGGTCCTCCAAATAATTATACAACAGCATTATCATAGAAAATTTACGATTTAAGTCACTAATCGTTGCAAAATCAAATCTCTCAGCGGTTGTATAATGGTCAGGATAATTTACTCCCATAGGAGCACATGTGAACTACAACAAAATTTGCGTCATCGGGTTGGGATATATCGGCCTCCCCACCGCATCCACTTTTGCCATGAACGGGGTCGACGTCCTCGGTGTGGATATCAGCCCAGCTATCATTGAAACTTTGAACCGGGGAGAGATCCATATTCACGAACCGGGTCTGCCAGATATCTTTGCCAACGCCGTCAAAAGCGGGAAATTCAAAGCTGCCCTCAAGCCTGAAGAAGCTGATGCTTTCATTATTGCCGTGCCCACTCCTTTCAAAGAGAACGAAACAGGCAGCTACAACGGCGTGACCTACAAATTGGCAGACATGCGTGCTGTGACCGCCGCAGCCGAAGCCATTGTGCCATTTTTGAGGAAGGGCAATGTCGTTGTCCTCGAATCGACATCACCGCCTCGCACGACCTTTGACCTGGTTGCCCCCATTTTGGAAAAATCCAATCTGAAAGCTGGTACTGATTTCCACCTTTGCTATTCTCCAGAACGTGTCTTACCAGGACAGATCCTTCGCGAGTTGATCGAGAATTCCCGTGTCATCGGCGGCGTGACCCCCGAATCTGCCAAAGCCGGCGCGGACTTATATTCCATCTTCGTCAAAGGACAGATCATCCAAACAGATGCGACCACTGCTGAAATGGTCAAAGTGATGGAGAACACCTACCGCGACGTCAACATTGCCATTGCCAACGAATTCTCACGTCTTGCCGATAAATTCGGCGTGGATGTTTGGGAAGCCATATCTATTGCGAACCTACACCCCCGCGTGAAGATCCTCAGCCCCGGACCCGGCGTTGGCGGTCACTGCATCAGCGTAGACCCTTGGTTCCTTGTTGAAGCTGCCCCCGACTTAACACCACTCATCTATAATTCAAGACAAGTCAACGATTCCCAACCGCATTTTGTGGTGGATGTCGTCAAACGCACGCTTGGATCACTGAATGGAAAGAAAATCACCGCGCTTGGTCTTGCCTACAAACCCGATGTGGATGATCTGCGCGAAAGCCCCGCTGTTGAAGTTGTGCACCTCCTCGAAAAAGAAGGCGCACAGGTTCTAGCTTGTGAACCATTCAAGCCAGATGCGAATCTCCCCGGCATCGCTATTGCCCCAACATTTGAAGACGCTGTGCAAAACGCAGATGCGCTCCTCTTTCTGGTGAAGCATACAGAATTTATGGAACTGGATCCAAAAACAGTCGCACAAAAAACGACCGCACGCACTCTGATCGATACTGTCAATGGATGGGATGCCGCCCAGTGGCAAAACGCCGGTTTCCGCGTTGTAAAATTGGGTTCGGGTAAATTAAAATAATCTTTACTCGTCTGACAGAACTTCTCCACAGAATTGTGAACCACCAGCCACTGCCTGCAAACTACACGAAGTCTTAACACATGCAGAGAGCAACATTGCCAGACAAATATGGAGCAGAATCATCTGATATACATGGCGTTTCAGATTGGAAGACCTTCTTTGGGTCATGACTTAATTCTCCATATATCTAGTAGGAAATTTTTGCCATAAAGGAACTATGAGAATCCTTACAGTTTTTGGAACCCGACCCGAAGCCGTCAAAATGGCGCCTGTTGTGAAGTTGCTTGCCTCCACACTTGGAATTGAGGCAAGGGTATGCGTCACTGCCCAACACCGCCAAATGCTCGACCAGGTGTTGGATCTTTTCAAAATCACGCCAGATTATGACCTAAACCTCATGCGCAATGGACAAACTCTCGCCCAATTAAGCGCGGATATTTTCACTCATCTCGACCCAGTCCTCGAAGATTTCAAACCAGATTGGGTGCTTGGACAGGGTGATACAACTACGGTTGCCATTACCTCCCTGTTATGTTTCTACCGCCGCATCCAATTTGGACATGTGGAAGCAGGGTTGCGAACCCACGATAAGTGGCAGCCATTTCCAGAAGAGGTCAATCGCCGCATAGTCAGCGTTATTGCAGATCTGCACTTCGCGCCAACAAATTGGTCAAAAAATAATTTAATAAAAGAAAGCATAGATGAAAAGTCGATCCGTGTCACAGGCAATACTGTCATCGATGCGCTTCAATTCGTAGCAAAACAATCGGAGCCAGAAGAAGTAACAGAGTTGATACAAAAGCTTGGGATAACGAGCAGAGACTCTGCGCCTCCTTTTCGTCGTTTGATCCTTGTCACTGCACATCGAAGGGAAAACTTTGGCAAGCCAATGGAAAATATTTGCAGAGCACTCATCGGGTTGGCAAAGCGAGGTGATGTGGAAATTGTTTACCCGGTCCACTTGAATCCAAATGTGCAGGAACCGGTCAATCGTTTATTGCAGAATGTTGAGCACATCACCTTACTCCCACCATTGGATTATCTTCCTCTCGTACATCTTATGAAGCATGCACATATCATCCTCACCGATTCAGGTGGCATACAAGAAGAAGCTCCTGCTTTTGGCATTCCCACACTCGTGCTTCGTGATGTGACTGAACGCCCCGAAGGTGTGGAAGCAGGGACGCTGAAACTTGTTGGAACAGATATCGACCATATCGTTGAAGAAGCGAGGCGGTTATTGGATGATATGTCTGCGTACAAAAAAATGGCAATGTCTGCAAACCCTTATGGTGACGGCCATGCCGCAGAACAAATCATCCAGGCTTTGTTAAAGAAATAGGAGCAACCTGTAGATAACTGTTTGTAATGTCTCATAAGGGGTTTCTGAGTATAATGACAATAGTGGTCGTAATGAGGAAAATATTCCTAATCCTTGTTCTTGCATTATTTCTCCAAGCGATTTGGATTCCTGTTCATGCTCAATCTCCAGATACGGAATATTTCAGCGAAACCGGTCATAATGTATCTGGAGAGTTCCTAAGTTTTTATAAAAGCAATCCCAATGCTGAGTATCTGTACGGTTATCCCATTACAGAACAATTTATGAGTCGCGATGGGAAGACCGTGCAATATTTTCAGCGAGCGCGTTTTGAATACCAGACAGATCTTCCTGAAAGCAAACGAGTTATCTTAACCCCACTTGGACGTGAAACCTATACCTCCACAGGGCTTCTGGATGTAGGGAATTCGTTCTCCTGCCGCACCTACACTGAAACCGGTTTTTCGGTTTGCTTTGCTTTCCTTGAATTTCTCGATGCCAATGGCGGTGTTTCACATTTTGGTTACCCCATTTCAGGTTTTGAATATCATGAAGATAAGATCATTCAATACTTTGAGCGTGCACGGCTTGAATGGCAACCCTGGCGAGCAGAGGGCTTCCGCGTGGTCATCACAGACCTGGGCCGTGCTTATTTCGATAAGTTGGGTGAAGACCCAGGTTTGCTTGCTCCGGTAAGCCCGCTCAACAATGCACCACGGGTCATCACCGAATTACGCATTCGCGCTTTTGTGTGGAAAGCTGTTTCGCTTGCAAGCGATGAGCAAATGTTCTTTGTGATCGTACAAGACCAAAACATGCAGCCCGTTCCTGGTGCATCTTGTACTGCGGTCGTTAATTGGCCGAGTGGAGCAAAAGACTCAACTATCTTCAACAGCGACAAGAATGGTGTGGGAATCGTATCGCTCACTTTTCAAAACCAACCGTATGCCAGTCTTATCTACACAGACATCGCTTGCACGTACAATGGTTTTACGGGAAAAACTACGACATCATTCAGAATCTGGTACTAAAAAACCTCCCTGTTTGGGAGGTTTTTTTATGTAATATCTCTCAATGCAAATACAGGACCATCTTTGCATACCATCTTCCACTCATGATGCAACGACAATGCACAGACGCCGCAATCAGCCAATGCTCCACAAGGCATAGGTGCGCGGACTAAGACCTGCGCCTCAACCTTGACTGTGAAATGGTCTTTCCCTACCAGCATTTCTCTTAACTGATTCAGATTCTCCCTACTCACATCCACTGCAGCATAATCTGCCCATTGAAGCGTATCTCCCAATCCCTTCAACGGCTGAACCTCCACAACTTCTGGCAAATCGTCTTGCTGGAAATTAGTTACCAAAACGATCTCGGCATTTTGCTTCAACCCAAGCGAAACCAAACCCAGTACTCTTGCGGGGACATCATCGAAAGCAATCAATGCAATTTTTCGTGCAGTGACGGGAAGCATAAAACCATGCCCGATCGGTCCGCGCAGGGAAAGAGAGGTGCCAGGATGCCAGAATGGAGGCAGAGGTGGCGCGGAGCGGAATCCGTTTTGGGATAAGGGAAGGCTCGAGAAAAGGGGAACGGGCAAGGAGGCGTCTGAGCCGTCTGCATGAGCGAGTACATATTGCCCGGGTGCAGGGATCAGCTCGGGCGCGCAGGAGATGCGGGCTGAGCCATCCAAAAAAAGTTCTTCGATCTTTCCATTGCCTGTTTTCATTGGAAAAATATTAACATGCTTCAGTAGTCATGGCAAGCCAGTTATAATCCCGCCAGATCAATTGGAGGAACCATGAACATTTCGAGTTTACTGCAAGGTATTGCTTCTTTCGCATGGGTCGGTTTTATTGGCATTATGATCGCGATCACATTGCGGGCAAGCAGAAAACAAACGATTGGCGGGTTGAGCACTGCCGCGA